>JAHRVG010000078.1 GCA_019090795.1 Paracoccaceae bacterium
CGAGATCTACACCCTAGAGTTCGTCGGCAGCGTCAGATGTGTATAAGAGACAGGTAACAAGCGAGTAAGGACCAGTCGAACGCGCGTGGATTTTGTCGTCAACAAGGTGGTGCAGTTTGAGCAGGTATTTCACACCCACAGTCACCGGGCGGGCGAATTGCTCTCCTGTCCGGCCATCAAACACGATGGACTGACCAGAAGTAGCAAAACCGGCACGGCGCAGCGCGTCGTTCACGTCTTCTTCTTTTGCACCATCAAAAACAGGCGTTGCGATTGGAACACCACGAGTCACATTGCCCGCTGCCTCTAGGAACTCATCCTGAGACATTTCTGACAAGCTTTGCGCGTAGATTTCATCGCCGTAGGCGATTCTCATGGATTCTTGAACCGGAGTCATATCGCCGGATCGGCGGTATTCCTTCAGAGACTCACCAATGCTTTCGCCCAAGCCGCGAGCAGCCCAACCCATATGGGTTTCCAAAATCTGGCCCACATTCATACGTGAAGGCACACCAAGCGGGTTCAGACAGAAATCAACAGGTGTACCATCCGCAAGGAACGGCATATCCTCTTGTGGAACAACGCGGGAAATAACCCCTTTGTTGCCGTGACGACCAGCCATTTTATCACCCGGTTGCAGCTTGCGCTTCACCGCGATGAAGACTTTAACCATCTTCATCACACCCGGAGGCAGATCGTCGCCACGACGGACCTTGTCAACTTTGTCTTCAAAACGTGCTTCCAGCGATTTCTTCTGGATTTCGTATTGCGTGTTCAAAGCCTCAATTTCTGTCGAGTCCGCATCATCGGCAATCGCCAACTGCCACCACTGACCGCGAGACAGGCTATCGAGCAGATCCTCGTCAATCATCGAACCGGAACGAACACCTTTGGGGCCTTTGACGGCCTCTTTGCCCAGAACGAGGGTTTTCAGACGCGCATAGATGTTGCGGTCCAGAATGCCCATTTCATCGTCACGATCACGTGACAGGCGTTCGACTTCTTCACGCTCAATTTGCAAGGCGCGTTCGTCTTTTTCAATACCATGACGGTTGAAAACACGAACCTCTACCACAGTACCGTAATCTCCGGGCGGCAGGCGCATGGAGGTATCCCGTACATCAGATGCTTTTTCACCAAAGATGGCGCGCAGCAGTTTTTCCTCTGGCGTCATCGGGCTTTCGCCTTTGGGGGTGATTTTACCTACCAGAATGTCGGCCGGGCCAACCTCGGCACCAATGTACACGATACCGGCTTCGTCCAGATTGCGCAGCGCTTCTTCGCCCACGTTCGGAATATCACGGGTGATTTCCTCTGGTCCCAGTTTCGTATCACGGGCCGCAACCTCAAATTCCTCGATGTGGACCGAGGTAAAGACGTCGTCTTTCACAATCCGTTCGGAAATCAGGATGGAGTCCTCGTAGTTATAGCCATTCCACGGCATAAACGCGACGAGGATGTTTTTACCCAAGGCCAATTCACCCAGATCGGTGGACGGACCATCAGCAACAACTTCGCCTTTGGACACGCGGTCGCCAACTTTCACCAGCGGACGCTGGTTGATGCAGGTGTTTTGGTTCGAACGCTGGAACTTACGCAGACGGTAAATATCCACACCCGGATCACCCGGCATCAGATCCTCGGTCGCACGCACAACGATACGCATCGCGTCAACTTGGTCGATGATACCACCACGGCGCGCGGTAATCGCAGCGCCAGAATCCCGTGCCACGACTTCCTCGATACCCGTACCCACGTAAGGCGCTTCCGCCTTAAGCAGTGGAACTGCTTGTCGTTGCATGTTCGAACCCATCAACGCGCGGTTAGCATCGTCGTTTTCAAGGAATGGGATCAAGGATGCCGCAACAGAAACCAACTGCTTGGGTGAAACGTCGATATAATCAATGTTTTCCGGAGCGGTCAGTGTGTATTCACCCGATTTCCGAGAGGAAGCCAGATCATTCATGAACTTGCCGTTCTCATCCAACTGAGCGTTGGCCTGCGCCACAGTATAGCGCATTTCCTCGGTTGCAGACATGTATTGAACGTCGTCAGTCACAACAGCGTTGTCCACACGACGATAAGGCGTTTCAATGAAGCCATATTTATTCACCCGTGCATAGGACGCAAGGCTGTTGATCAAGCCAATGTTCGGGCCCTCAGGCGTTTCAATCGGGCACATACGACCATAGTGGGTTGGATGCACATCGCGCACCTCAAAGCCGGCACGTTCGCGGGTCAAACCGCCAGGGCCAAGCGCAGACAGGCGACGTTTGTGGGTCACCTCGGACAGCGGGTTAGTTTGGTCCATGAACTGCGACAGCTGTGAGGAGCCAAAGAATTCACGCACCGCAGCAGCGGCAGGTTTGGCGTTGATCAAATCTTGCGGCATGATTGTGTCGATTTCAACACTGCTCATACGTTCCTTGATCGCGCGTTCCATACGCAGCAGGCCAACACGATACTGGTTTTCCATCAGCTCACCAACCGAGCGCACACGACGGTTGCCGAGGTGGTCAATATCGTCAATGCCGCCTTTGCCATCACGCAGACCAACGAGGGCCTTAACAACGGCGATGATGTCTTCTTTACGCAGGGTGCGTTGGGTATCAGCGGCATCCAGTTGCAGGCGCATATTCATTTTGACCCGGCCAACAGCCGACAGATCGTAACGATCTTTGTCAAAGAACAGCGTGTCAAACAGCGCAGAAGCAGCGTCAACCGTGGGTGGCTCACCTGGGCGCATCACGCGGTAAATATCCATCAGCGCAGTGTCACGACCATGGTTTTTATCGACAGCCATTGTATTGCGGATGTAGGGGCCAACGTTGATGTTGTCGATGTCCAGCGTTGGAATATCGGTCACGCCGTTTTCCAGCAACAGCGGAATCGTGCCGCCGTTGACATTGCCCTCTTTATCGTACTCGAATGTCAGCTCATCGCCCGCTTCGACCCAGATTTCACCGGTTTCTTCGTTGATGATATCTTTGGAAACGTAACGGCCGGCAATTTCTTCAAATGGCACCAGAACTTCGGTGACTTTGCCGTCGTCGATCAGCTTTTTAACTGTCCGTGGCGTAATCTTTTTACCGGCTTCGGCAATCACTTCGCCGGATTTGGCGTCAATGACATCAAAAATTGGTTTCGTTCCGCGAATCCGGTCTGGGAAGAATTTGGTTGCCCAACCGTTTTTCTTCTTGATCATCCGGTAATTAACGGTGTCGTAATAAGCGTCGCAGATGTCTTCCTGAGTCAGACCCAGAGAATACAGCAAAGTGGTTACTGGCAATTTCCGCCGACGGTCGATGCGGGCAAAAACGATGTCTTTGGCATCGAACTCGAAATCCAACCAAGAGCCGCGATAGGGTATAATCCGCGAGGCAAACAGCAGCTTGCCGGACGAATGGGTTTTGCCTTTGTCGTGGTCAAAGAACACACCGGGTGAACGGTGCATTTGCGAAACAATCACACGCTCGGTACCGTTTACTACGAATGTACCATTGTGGGTCATCAAAGGCATGTCGCCCATGAATACGTCTTGTTCCTTGATATCCTTAACTGAACGCGCGCCTGTGTCTTCGTCCACATCAAACACGATCAAACGCAAGGTCACCTTAAGTGGCGCAGAGTAAGTCATGTCGCGTTGCTGACATTCCTCCACGTCATATTTCGGCTTTTCCAGCTCGTATTTCACAAATTCCAGAACCGAGGTTTCGTTGAAATCCTTGATCGGGAATACCGATTGGAAAACACCCTGGATTCCGTTGCCGTCCGTTGGAACGGGCGCCTCACCAGAGCGTAGAAACAAATCATAGGAACTTTTCTGAACCTCGATCAAATTTGGCATTTCCAGCACTTCACGGATATGACCGTAATATTTGCGGATACGTTTTTGACCTGAATGCGTTTGGGGCATGCTTGTCTACACTTTCTTTTATGTTCACCTTACACATCCGTTGGGCACCGGACATGCGCAGCCACATCAGCGGGAGCGGTTCCATTCTTGCAAAAGTTCCCAAACTTTCGCACCCGAACCAAATCCCGCGTCTTTCAAAAGACCCTTTTGCCAAAGGCCTCTGGAAAGACGCGTTAGGCTGAACCCACCAATCCGGCGGGTTCAGCCAATCTCGTTTCATCTATTCCGGCAAAACCGGCGCAGATTACTTCAGTTCTACTTCAGCACCAGCTGCTTCCAGCTTGGCTTTGATTTCGTCAGCTTCGGCTTTGGTTGCGCCTTCTTTGACAGCTTTGCCGCCAGCGTCTACCAGTGCTTTAGCTTCTTTCAGACCCAGGCCAGTGATGGCGCGGACTTCTTTGATGACGCCAATTTTCTTGTCGCCAGCAGATTTCAGAATGACGTCGAATTCGTCTTTCTCTTCTGCAGCAGCGCCACCAGCGTCTGCAGCGCCAGCAACCATTACAGCGCCACCAGCAGCAGGCTCGATGCCATACTCGTCTTTAAGGAAAGTTTTCAGTTCTTGTGCTTCCAGCAGGGTCAGACCCACGATGCTTTCTGCGATTGCTTTGATATCAGCCATTTGATATTTCCGTTCTTTTGTTTTTGTTTCCAGTGCGGCTTTGAAACCATACACCAGTCTTAAAATTGCAGTTCAGCTACGCAGCCTCTGCCTTATCCTCGATCGTGGAAAGAATTCCAGCGATGTTGGAGGCAGGCGCACCAATCGCACCAGCAATGTTGGAAGCAGGAGCACCAATACAGCCAACGATAGAAGCAATAAGCTCCTCACGCGACGGCATGGCGGCAACGGCTTTAACACCAGCTGAATCAAGAAGGTCGGAACCCATAGATCCACCCAGAACAACAAGTTTCTTGTTGTCTTTGGCAAATGCTTCAGTGGCTTTCGCCGCTGAAACCGGATCTTCGGAATATGCGAAAACAGTCATGCCGGTCAAAAGATCGGCGATGCCTGCGCATGGGGTGCCCTCAAGAGCGATTTTGGCGAGCTTGTTTTTGGCAATGCGTACGGATCCGCCGAGTTCGCGCATGCGCGCCCGGTAATCCTGCATCTCTGCAACTGTCAGACCGACATAATGGCTTACGACCACTACACCAGAGTCCGTGAAGATTTGACCGAGTTCCTCGATCACAGCTTCTTTTTGGGCTCTATCCACAGTATTGCTCCAGTTTATGGAAGGGTCGCCCCCTCCGGCTCGAATTTACCGACTCAGCTTGCACCTTGTCGGCATCTTAGGGTCCTTAACTACGGTTCCCTCGCAAATCGCTCGAGGGCGTTCACCCCTTTGCTATTGTTCGTTCCCCGTCTCAGGCAGGAAATTAAGCCTTGCGGCACCCACCATCTTGGACAGTGCGGGATGGCTTGCACCATCCCGTTATCACCCGGCCCCTTGCAGGGTCGGGAGAATTCTTATTCGCCGAGAGCGGCGGCCACATCAATCGTCACGCCCGGGCCCATGGTAGAGCTGAGGGAGATCTTTTTCATGTAGGCACCTTTGGCACCTGATGGCTTGGCCTTTTGGACCGCGTTGATGAATGACTTAACATTCTCAACCATTTTAGCCTCATCAAAGGACGCCTTGCCAACACCTGCATGTACAACACCGGCTTTTTCAGCCTTGAACTGCACTTCACCGCCTTTGGCAGCCTCGACAGCGGCCTTAACGTCCATAGTCACGGTACCTACCCGCGGGTTTGGCATCAGGTTACGTGGGCCAAGGATTTTACCCAGACGACCAACGATAGGCATCATGTCAGGCGTTGCGATACAGCGATCAAAATCAAGCGTACCGCCCTGAATGATCTCCATCAGGTCTTCGGCACCAACGATGTCTGCACCCGCAGCCGTTGCCTCATCCGCTTTTGCATCACGGGCAAAAACTGCAACGCGTACTGTTTTACCCGTGCCGTTTGGCAAGGATACAACACCACGAACCATTTGGTCAGCGTGGCGCGGATCGACACCCAAAGTCAGGGCAATATCAACAGTTTCGTCGAATTTCGCAGTTGCGCTAGCCTTTACCAGTGCAACAGCCTCTTCGACAGTTACATTGTCTTTACCAGCGAAAGCAGCTTTGGCTGCCTGAGTTCTTTTACCAGCTTTAGCCATTACTTCACCTCGATGCCCATGGAACGGGCAGAACCCAGAATGATTTTCATCGCAGCTTCGATATCGTTCGCGTTCAGATCTTTCATCTTCGCTTCGGCGATTTCTTTAACCTGCTTGGCAGTCACAGAACCCACAACTTCACGACCCGGCAATTTTGCGCCGGACTTCAGCTTGGCAGCTTTGCGCAGAAAATAGGACGCAGGCGGAGTTTTAATGTCCATGGTAAAGGATTTATCAACGTAATACGTGATAACTGTCGGGCAAGGGGCGCCCGGCTCCAGATCCTGTGTCTTGGCGTTAAACGCCTTACAGAATTCCATGATGTTGATACCGCGTTGACCCAATGCTGGGCCTACGGGGGGGGATGGGTTGGCTTGACCTGCTTTAACTTGCAGCTTCATCGTGCCAGCAACTTTTTTAGCCATAAGGCTCTCCTTAACTCCGATCCGAACAGGCGCGTCCCGTCAGATCATATTTGGTGTGGTACAGTTTGAGCCACGCGTGACCCTCGCCTCCCACAAGACACAACACTTAGGTTTGCTTAGCAACCTGCGTGTATTCCAGTTCGACCGGCGTAGCGCGGCCAAAAATTGATACGGTCACTTTCAGACGGGCGTTTTCTTCGTCCACATCTTCGACCATCCCCGAGAAACCCTCGAACGGGCCATCGGTTACATTTACATTCTCGCCAATGTCGTAAGAAATCAGGGTCCGCGGGTTTTCCGCGCCCTCTTCTACCTGACTTACCAGCGCTGCGACTTCACGATCCCGCATCGGGATTGGCTTACCTGGCTGACCCAGAAATCCAGTGACGCGGTTGATGTTAGAAATCAGGTGATACCCTTTGCCCGACATATCCATGCGCACCAAAACATAGCCCGGCATAAAGCGACGCTCTACCGTCACCTTCTTGCCACGGCGGATCTCAATCACCTCTTCAGTAGGCACGAGAACCTCTGCGATTTCGTCTTCCATGCCCTCTTGTGCAACAGCTTCGTTAATCGCCTCGGCGATCTTTTTCTCATAGTTTGAGAGAACAGCAACAGAATACCAACGTAACGCCATTTAGCCCGACACCTTTGTCACGGCAGAAACCTGCCAAAAATCATTTATTATCAGACGCTTGCGCGATCCGCCCCAGACAACAACAAAGCGCGCATACCGAATCGTTGCGCGCTTGTTAAACTGGGATGGGCTGCATTTACGCCGGAAACAGCGTTAATTCAAGAGGCTAGGCTCAGAATAATCCGCAAAACCAGCTGGATTATCTGATCCACCCCAAAGAAGAAAATCGCGAATATCGCGGCCATAACGAAAACCATCACAGTAGTAATGGTGGTTTCCCGGCGCGACGGCCAAACAACCTTGGACACTTCGGCCCGGACCTGCTGCATAAACTGCAATGGATTAGTACGTGCCATGGGTGGCTCCTGAATCAAGACGTTTTGTCAGATAAGGCGTTTGGGGGGGGATGGCAAGGGGGAGGATGGCATCGGGACAATCTGAACGATCACCTTTATTTAATAGCAGCAGATTGCAAATAATGGTTCCCAACCACAGGAACTCACTTTGCACTCCCAATGTGGCTATGCTAGGTCAGGCAATGACAACCGCCATACTGGCCACATTATGCCTCGCCGTCGGCTTTCTGTTCTGGCCGCGTCTTTCCAATGCCACACTTTGGCGAGCGACAATCACTCCGCTTGCTTCCATTATTGGCAGTGGCTTTCTGGTACTTGGACCGATCCTTCACAGCTCCTACGGTCTCTATGCCCCTCTCGCCATGGCGGCACTGAGCCTATTGGCCTATCTGTTTGGAGCAGCGGTGCGTTTTAATATTCGCACGCTGGAATCCGCCATGCCGCGCCCCAAACTTGCCAATCGCATCGAAGTTCTGGCTTCTTGGGCACTGACGTTTGCCTATGTTGTGTCCGTCACCTATTATCTCAACCTGTTTGGAGCTTTTGCTGTCAGTCTGACCCCGTTCAACACGCCTTTGAATGCAGAATTGGCTACAACAGCGATTTTCGGGGTGATCCTGATGACTGGCCTGACCAAAGGGTTCCGTGCATTGGAACGGCTGGAGCAATTTAGTGTCGCAATAAAGCTAGCGATCATTGCCGGATTACTGGCTGGAATGACCGTCTATTTTGCGGATAAAACCAGCATGGGTGAACTCATTTTCAGCCCTGCCTCCGTGTCGGGGTGGTCCGCACTGACGCTTGGCTTTGGCCTGCTGATCACCGTTCAAGGGTTTGAGACCTCACGCTATCTTGGAAATAGTTACAGCACACCAACACGAATCTATTCCATGAAACTGGCGCAGTGGGTTTCAAGCGCAATCTACATGGTTTACATTGGCTTGCTTACCTATGTTTTTGCCCCTGTTACCGGCCCAATCAGTGAAACCGAGATCATCGACATGATGGCCATCGTTTCCCCCGTTTTACCGCTGTTACTCGTTGCTGCTGCTCTTGCAGCGCAACTGAGCGCTGCCATAGCCGACACATCGGGGTCGGGTGGCTTAACAGTGGAGTTAACCAAAGGTAAAATCGGAGAGAAACAAGCCTACTCAATACTGGTGGGAATCGGGTTGGCGCTGACATGGGTTGCCGATATCTTTCAAATCATCAGCTATGCGTCGCGCGCCTTTGCGATTTACTATGCTTTACAAGCTACAATTGCTGCACTGTCCTGTGCACAACCCATACGCAAGTCCCTTTTCTGGGCCGTGGCTCTTACTGGTCTGCTAGCGGCAGTATTTGGACGCGCCATTGAGGGTGGATAGCACACCCCTCACAACCGCCCCAACAACCCATCATAAACCGCCGGAGCTGCTGAAATCAGTCCGTCCACCCGCGGGTCGGCGTTGTTGTAGCGGGCCGCCTGCCCTCGTTTGGTTCCCGTACTCGCGCCCGCTTCCTGTCCGATCAAATCCCCCGCAGCAATGTCCCACTCCCAAGCGGGGCGTAACGTCACCATGCCGTCAAAACGTCCGTTTGCAACCAAACAGAGGCGATACGCTAGCGAGGAGCGAAAATGGCGCTCTACCGGGGGTGGGTTCCCGTTCCAGAACTCTGGCTTGAACTGTGATCCGGCGGCCAGAATGCGCGCGCCTTCCTCGGTGTCGCGTGCGCTGTTGCTGATCGGCTCGCCGTTCATAAACGCGCCGCCACCAGCAAAGGCGGTGAAAGTCATATCTTTGGCGGGCAGATGTACCACCGCTGCGGTGACCACGCCGTTCGTGGCGATAGCCAGCGAATGGGAAAAGTTTTCATGCCCCGCGATAAACGAACGGGTGCCGTCGATTGGATCAATGATAAACACCTGATCGTGGCTCAGACGGTCCGCTGTATCTTCGGTTTCCTCGGACAGCCAACCGTAATCGGGGCGCGCTGCGCGCAGGTCAGCCTTTAGCATCCGGTCGATTTCCAGATCAGCCACTGAAACCGGCCCTTGGTTGTCACCCTTGTCCCAATTTTCCGGATCCGCGCGGAAATATTTCAGCGCGATTTCTCCAGCGGCAAGCGCCGCCTCGGTCAGCAATTCAAGGTCACGCTCCGGCAATGATCAACCCCTCGACCAGCAGGCTGGACACTTGCCTCGACAGATGGGCGCGGGCATCATTGGCAGGTTGGATCGACATCAGCATTTCCCGCAGATTCCCCGCAATAGTGCAGCCATTCACCGGCCCGGTGATTTCGCCGTTTTCCACCCAAAACCCGGCCGCCCCGCGCGAATAATCGCCCGTGTTCGGGTTAATTGTCGCCCCGATCAAAGAGGTGATCAACAACCCTTTGCCCATCTTGGCAATCAGATCATCACGGCTGTCAACCCCTTGCGTCAGCGCCAGATTCCCCGCCGAGGGCGACGGCGGTGCCGAAACCCCGCGGCTGGCATTGCCCGTGCTTTGCATCCCCAGCTTGCGCGCTGTCGCCAGATCAAGTGTCCAGCCCTGCAGCACCCCATCCACCACAACGTCACGCAGCGCCACAGGCAGGCCCTCGCCATCAAACGGCCTAGAGCCACCAATTCGCGGCCGAAACGGGTTTTCAACCAGCGACAAGCCTTTGGGTAAAACCGGCTTCCCCAGATCGCCTGACAACCAACTGGCCCCACGCACAATGGCGGAACCGTTGATGCCGGATACCAGATGCCCGATCAAGGAAGAAGAAATGCGTTCGTCAAACAGCACCGGATAGGCGCCCGTTGGCGGCGTGGTTGCACCGATGCGCTCCACCGCGCGCTGCCCCGCCTGTTGGCCAATACCCGCAGCATCCGGCAGATCCGCCAGATGGTTGCGCGCCTCACCAGCGTAATCGCGCTCCATTTTCAGGCCCTCGCCGGCAATCGCAGCACAGGAAACCGAGAATCCCCCCCGGCTGTAACCACCGCGAAACCCGTTACTGGTGGCCAGATAGATTTCCGTGTCGCTATACCCCGCACTAGCCCCCTGAACCTGCGAAACGCCTGCAACGCCCAAGGCGGCGGCCTCTGCTTCCAGCGCCAGTGCCTCCATCTTTTTAGGGGTTGGGCGTGCGTTCGGGTCTTGCAACTCCAGCGCCGCAACATCCCATTCCTGCGCCAACTGCTCCGTATCAGCCAAACCGCATGTAGGATCCTCTGGTGCCTCGCGCGCCATCGCCACTGCGCGCTGTGCCATTTGGGAAATCGTGTCGGCATTTGTGTCAGAAACCGAAACACACGCCTGCCGTTGCCCGACAAATACCCGCAGTCCCAGATCAACACCCTCTGCACGCTCCGCATGTTCCAACGCACCGGCACGCACCTCGATTGAAACCGACGTGCCATCCACTGCAATTGCATCTGCCCCGTCCGCGCCCGCGCGACGGGCCGCTTCCAGCATTTGTTCCGACAGTTGCGCCAGTGTTTGAGTCATTGGGTAGCCTTCACTTGAATTAGTCGCGACAGTGTCCTTTATTCCAACGTCAGCCGCAAGCGCGCAAACAAACGCAAGCGTCGGCCAGAACATGACCACCTAGTCACACATAGAATAGGCCCTCGCAACACAGGGTTGCGAGGACCTGATACTCAATAGCGGTGATTATTTAACCGGATTACCATTCACCAGAATAGACCCACCCTCTTTCATTTCAATCTTGGAGGTCAGATGATCCGTCCCATCACCACCCGGCAAGGTGAACATACCAGACATCATCTTGACCATCTCGCCTTGATCCGCAGGGACCAAACCCAAGGCCACTAGCTTATCAAGCAGACCAATGCCGCCCCTGAGGTCCAGATCAACCGTGCCAACCGGCTCAGGTGGGAATTTGGAATTGTCAATAATTGCACTGCCTGTACCGTGCAAATGCGCACCGGCCACTTGTAGCGTAATATCGTTGACCGTCACGTCCTGAACCTCGGCAGGCATGCCCACCGCCTGATCTGCTTTCACCAGATCAACCAGCCACTTCATATTTGCCGTCAGATCAATGTTCAGATTGGCCTTGTCACGCGGCAATGAACCGGTTGGGTCAACCATCCCCCACAAAGTATCAGAGGCCTTTAATCCGGACAGGTTAAACATAATTTTAGCAGGCACAACCGTATCGGTTTTCTTCAACGGTATCTCAATACTTGTAGATGCAACGTCGATCCCTGCCTGAAACGGTGGCAAAGGCATTTCCGAAAACTTTAATTCATAGGCCGCCGCGCGGGCATCGCCGGACATTTTGAATACTCCGTCAGAAATAGAAATACTGCCCTGCCCACCATCAGAGGCAGCTGAGAGTACACCAACAAAATCGGGCTGGTTCATATCTGTTGTCGAAGTACCCGAACCCATCGAATAGTTGATTTTGAAATTTCGTTTCCCGTTCAACAGGTCTTCTGCGGTTTCCTCGGTTATTGAATCCGCGTCGAAATCAATTTCGAAATCGTGATAGTCCATTTGCATCGACATTTTGACGTCTTTGTCATCCATGCCATAATTGACGCGCAATGTATCTGCAGAAAAATCACCGCTGAAATGGCGGATATCGTCCCCGCTATGCATTTGCATGCCCTCAACGCCAATCATCTCTACATTCATATTGAAGGATGAGTCTTCCGTATTCACCACATACCTGATTGAGGGAGCCGTTAAATCGTGACGGCGGGCATCCGCCGTTCCAGAAATAATATGCTCCACACCGGCCAAATCAACGGTGGCACTTATTGCTGGAATTTCGTCGTTTGCCGTGGTTTTAAATGCGATTTCATCAGGATAGGACACCGAAACGCGGCCATTGCCGATCTCTTCGGCACGGATGAATTCCCATGTCATAACGCTCTGACCGTCAGGCATACCAAATATAACGTCTTTCCACTCAACCGTGGCGCCGGATACGGTTTTGATACCCGGGTCAATTGTCACGCCGATCTGGCGAGCTTCGGCAAAATACTCTTCAATCACCTCTTCAGCCAAAGATTGCGAAAACACTGGCAGGCTGGACGAAAACAATACGGCAGCACTAGCAAGCAGTGACTTGGTAACAAAGGACATAAAGCACCTCTTTTTGATTGTGCGGAACCTGAACATAGCATTCCACTGAATTGAACAAGCTTCACCTCACAGCTTCGCATAAAACGAAACCCGTTGCAATTTGCATCCCCCTGTTATCTTTAGAAGTGACGAAACGCACGGAGTCGCAAAATGAATTGGTCCCCTGAAAAAACCCAAGTCAACAGCTGGAACGAATGGGATCCGCTGCGCCACGTTATTGTGGGCCGCGCGGATGACTGCCACATACCACCGGCCGAACCCGCCCTTGATGCCAAGGTACCTGAAGACAGCGACATGCGCGGCCAATGGGGACGGCGCCCGCAAGAAACCATCGACAAGGCGAATGAGCTGCTGGACAATTTCGCCGATCTGCTGACCAAACGCGGGGTGCGGGTGGATCGTCCGACACCTACCGATTTCAGCTTGCCCGCCACCACACCCGATTTTCACACAGACAGCCAGTTCGGCTGTATGCCACCGCGCGATGTATTGCTGACGGTAGGTTCCGAAATTCTGGAGGCCACGATGTCCTATCGTTGCCGCTGGTTTGAGTACCTATGCTATCGTCCACTGATGCAACAGTATTTCAATGAGGACCCGAATTTTCGCCACGAGGCGGCCCCCAAACCACGGCTGACCGACGCGGATTACCACCCTGACTATTTGTCCGATAAAATCGGCAACGCTCAACGGTTGAAATGGGCCGAAGAAAAATTCTTTGTCACGACCGAGGAAGAACCTTTGTTCGACGCCGCCGACGTGCTGCGCTTTGGCAAGGATCTGGTGGTGCAGCACGGCTTTACCACCAACCTCAAAGGCATTGAATGGCTACGCCGCCATTTCCCCGATCACCGGGTTCACACAGTGAACTTTCCCGGCGATCCATATCCCATTCATATCGACGCTACCTTCACCCCACTGCGCCCCGGCCTGATCGCCAACAACCCGCAGCGCCCCTTGCCAGAGGATCAGCGCGCCCTGTTCCACCGCAATGGGTGGGAAATCGTTGACGCGGCGCAACCCGCACATAATGCCCCTCCCGCCCTGTGCTATTCCTCGACATGGTTGTCGATGAATGTTCTGGTGCTGGACCCTAAAACAGTCTGCGTTGAAAAATCCGAAGTGTATCAGGCCGAACAGATGGACAAACTGGGTATGGAAGTGATTGAGGTTGACCTGCGCGATGCCTATGCCTTTGGCGGCGGCTTGCACTGTTGCACTGCTGACGTATATCGAGAAGGTGCCTGTGAAGATTACTTCCCAAAACAATAGTGCGTTACGACTTTTTATTCCAACGCAAAGCACTACCTTTCGCGAACGCGCAATGCGCTGTTTGACAATTCAAAGTAAAATCTAAACGCCCGAGGACCAAACCATGACCACTCTGATCGGCATATCCGGCTCACTGCGCGCTGGCTCAGTTAACACCATGTTGCTGAAAGAAGCCGCCCGCCTGTTTGCGCCTGACGCTTTCACTTTGGCCGATGTTCGTTTGCCACTTTACGATGGAGATCTGGAAGAAACCGAGGGCCTGCCCGCGAGTGTTATCACCCTGAAAGACCAAATTGCCGCCGCCGACGCGGTGGTGATTTCTACACCTGAGTACAATTCCAATCTTTCCGGTGTATTGAAAAACGCGCTGGACTGGACAAGTCGTGGTGGCCCGTCACCGTTCAAAGGCAAGCCTGTTGCAATTCTATCTGCCGCTGCTGGGCGTACAGGCGGCGCGCGGGCGCAGTTTTCCCTGCGCC
The DNA here is from genome assembly GCA_019090795.1 of Paracoccaceae bacterium. Classification (GTDB taxonomy): domain Bacteria; phylum Pseudomonadota; class Alphaproteobacteria; order Rhodobacterales; family Rhodobacteraceae; genus Amylibacter. Next base: position 14,346 of record JAHRVG010000078.1, read on the forward strand.
ACTGTCTGACACCGTTTCAGCCCAACATTTTGCAAGGCCCCGAAGTGCAAATCGCGAACGCCAGTGCGGCATTTGATACAGATGGTCGGATGCTGGAGGAGCGCAACATCAAAACATTGCAAAGCCTTATGGACAGGTTGGCAGCACAGATTTAGCCGTAGGTGGAAATTTCAATCAGGTTCCCGTCAGGATCACGGATATAAATCGACTGGATAGGGCCGCGTGCACCTGTGCGCGCAATCGGTCCTTGTTCGATCGCAACCCCCTGCGCCGCCAGATGCGCCTGCCAAGCAGCCAAAGGATCATCTGTCAGCAAACACACATCCGCTGAACCTGAAACCGGCTGTTGCGCATGGGGTTTAAACTCGGCCCCCTCCGCATGCAGGTTGATCTTGCAGTGGCCAAATTTAAGGGCCCACCGAGAAGAGCCGTCGGCAGGCGTAAATTGCTCCGCCACCATCCCCAGCGCTTTTCCGTAGAACGCAACAGTCTCTGTAACATCACGAACCGTCAGCACAAAATGGTCAATACTGCGCAACCCAACCATGGTACTCTCCTTTTTGCAACAACCCTTGCCCAATTCCGACCCTTTAGCAATAATGGAACCATGAAAACCCGCGAACGCCACGACATGATTGATCCCGCCCGCGCCGCTGCCCTGCACGCGGTGTTGAACCTGTCGGGACCATCCCCGGCACATGGCGACCCGCTACCGCCGTTCTGGCATTACATCCATTTTTGGGAAGCCCTGCCCGCCTCGGGTCTGGGCCGCGATGGCCACCCGCGAACTGGCAGTTTCATCCCCGATCTTGGCCTGCCCAGACGCATGTGGGCAGGCGGTAATCTGGGATTTCTTGCCCCCTTACGGGTCGGAACACCCGCCACCAAACGCAGCACGGTTACCAATGTTGCCGAAAAGTCCGGCAGATCAGGCAAGCTGGCCATCGTAACCCTGACCCATGAAATCATCCAGTCCGGCATCGCCTGCATCCGTGAAGAGCAAAACCTAATCTACCGCGCCGAGGCTGATCCAAACGATGCCAAACCCGCACCCCCGCGCGCGCCTACCAACGAAATCATCTGCCGCGAGCGCAGTTTTTCCACTACTGATCTATTTCGCTATTCCGCCCTGACATTCAACGGCCACCGTATCCATTATGACCGCAATTACGCCTGTGACGTCGAAGGTTATCTCGGCCTCGTGGTGCACGGGCCTTTGCTGGCACAAACGCTGATCGAAATCGCCGAGGGTATGCTGGGCAGTCTGAAAACCTTCGACTTCCGCGCCACCGCCCCCGCTTTCGACACCGAGCTCATCAGCTTTTGCGCCCTGCCAACTGCACTTGGCCTTGATCTTTGGGCCAGAGGGCCGGATGGGCGGCTATGTATGAATGCAAGTGCAACCGCCTAGCACCCAAACTGATGGGTTGGGCGTGAGTTCACGCCTCTTCTATGCCGATTGCGCTGCGTCCGGTTTATACCCAAAAGAGCTTTCGATCAGGTGCTTTGTGTAAGGATGCGCGGGGTTCATTGCGCGCACGTCCTCGACTGTCAGAACCTCAACGATCTCGCCATTCTGCATCACTGCCGTAGCATCGCACATATGGGCCACTACCGCGAGGTTATGGGACACCATCAGATAGGTCAGTTTGTGCTCTGCCCGCAAATCTGCCAACAAGTTCAACACCTCTGCCTGCACCGAAACATCCAGTGCGGATGTCGGTTCATCCAACAACAGTATGCTCGGTTCCGGCGCAAGAGCGCGGGCAATGGCAACCCGCTGGCGTTGGCCACCGGACAGCTGGTGCGGATAGCGAAAGCGAAAAGCGGCACCAAGACCACGTCATCCAGCAGCTTCATGATCCGCTTGTCAATGTCCTTGAAACCATGCAGCGACAGGGTTTCCCCAAGCACCTGATCAACCGAGTGACGCGGGTGCAAAGAGGCGTAGGGGTCCTAAAATACCATCTGCACATCTTTGTAGAATGCCTTGGGGCGTTTTAGTCCCAGTTTTAGATCCCCGATCTGCATGTCACCCGACCACGTAGGCACCAAGCCAACCAATGCCCGCAGGATAGTCGATTTTCCCGATCCACTCTCGCCTACCAAGCCAAAGCTGGCCCCGCTTGGCACATCAAACGTCGCATCCTTGACCGCATCCACGCGCTCGTCTTTTTCGCCAAACCAGACGTTGAGGTTGTTAATTTGAATGCGGCTCATATCCGACCACTCACACTTGGGGTTTCACTCCATTTCGGATCGCGTTGCAGCACCTCCAAACGGCTGTTAGGCGTGTCAATGCGGGGCAAAGAATTCAACAAGCCACGAGTGTAGGGGTGTTTGGCCTCGTGAAGTCTGCCTGCGTCGCAAACCTCGACCACACGTCCCGCATACATAATTAATACCCGATCGCAAAAAGACGCCACAAGGTTCAAATCATGGCTGATAAAGATCAGCCCCATGCCGCGATCAGGATTTTCGGTTCCGTCACCAGCATCATCGCAATCATAATCCGCTGTCCCATGCCGCCGGACATCTCGTGGGGATAGGATTTCATCACCCTGAGGGGATCACGAATGGAAACCGCCTCAAGCATCTCAACCGCCTTGGCAAAGGCCGTTTTGCGCGATGCGCCCGTATGAAAGCGATAAATCTCCATGATCTGGTTGCCCACATTCATCACCGGATTAAGCGAAAATTTGGGGTCTTGCATTACCATCGAAATTTCTTGCCCGCGCTCGCCCTGCATCTGCTTTTCGGTCATCGCCAACAAATCTTGGCCGTGCAATTCCATCCGGTCTGCCGACACCCAGCCCGGTTTGCGGATCAGGCGCAGAATAGCGCGCCCGGTCATGGATTTACCGGAACCACTCTCGCCGATAATACCAAGGCGTTCTTGGCCAAGGGTGAAAGAAATCCCCCGCACCGCCTCAAATTCCCCTTGCCGCGTGGGGAAGGTGACGGTCAGGTTTTCAATATCCAGCAGATTGCTCATGACGATCCCCCTTCTTTCGGGTCCAGCACATCGCGTAACCCGTCGCCCAATAGATTAAAGCCAAGTGAAACCGTAAAGATCGCAAGGCCGGGCACAGTAGCAACCCACCAGTGGTCGAGGATAAATTTGCGCCCCTCGGAAATCATCGCCCCCCATTCAGGGCTGGGCGGTTGTGCACCAAGGCCAAGGAAACCAAGGCCCGCTGCTGCCAAGATCACCCCCGCCATATCCAGCGTCACCCGCACGATTAGCGATGAAATGCACAGCGGCCAGATATGTTTGGTGATGATGCGAAATGCACCCGCGCCTTGCAGTTTCACCGCCGCGATATAATCCGAGTTGCGAATGGTCAGCGTTTCCGCCCGCGCAATCCTCGCATAGGGCGGCCAAGCAGTCAGGGAGATCGCCAGAACAGCGTTTTCAATGCCCGCGCCCAGAGCAGCGACAAAGGCGAGTGCCAGAACAAGGCGGGGAAAGGCAAGAAAGATATCGGTGATCCGCATCAGAACTGCATCGACTATGCCACCAGCGTCACGATATACAGGGTGATCCGCGAACCATAGATCACGCGGCTCAACAAATCGCGCCCAAGGCTGTCGGTCCCCAGAATATGGCCATCCGCCCCCATCGGCTGCGAGCGTCCGATCAGGTTTTGCTCAAACGGATCATGGGGCGATATCAGCGGGGCAAAGGCGGCCATTAACAGTAACAGAACCAAAATTCCCAATCCGACCATCGCCATGGTATTGGCACGCAGCGTCAGCCAGCCGGAATAGGCCGCTGTAAATCGCGCGTGGCGGCGCGAGGTAGGCGTGTCGGTCATCAACCAGTCGCGTAAACTTTGGTCAGCCATTATTTCGCCCTCGGATCAAACACGCGGTACAGTAGGTCAGAGAAAATATTCAGCAGCACAATGATCAGCCCCACAACGATTGTCCCCCCCAGCACTGCGTTCATATCCGCAGACAACAGGGCGGTGGTGATTTATTGACCAATGCCCGGCCACGAGAAGATAATTTCCGTCAGAACCGAGCCTTCCAACAGGTTCGCATAACTCAGCGCAATGACGGTCACCAGTTGTACCTTGATGTTCCCAAAGGCATGTCGCCAAACAACGGTGCGTTCAGGCAGGCCTTTGACCCGCGCAGTGGTGATGTATTCCGCGCTCAGCTGTTCCAGCATGAACGAGCGGGTCATGCGGCTGATGTAAGCCATGGAATAATAAGCGAGGATCGAGGAAGGTAAAATGATATGGCTGAGCGCGTCTTTGAACACGGTCCAGTTGCCATCAATGATGCTGTCGAGCAGGATCATGCCCGTTACCGTAGGTACTTCGTCCACATAGAAAATGCCCACACGGCCCGGGCTACCGACCCAGCCTAGAATTCCGTAAAAGACCAACAGACCCATAAGACCCAGCCAGAAAATCGGCATGGAATAGCCAACCAGTGCCACAACGCGGGCGATTTGGTCGATCCATGTGTCGCGCTTTACCGCCGCCAGAACACCCAGTGGTACGCCAAGAGTTACCCCAAAAATCGTGCCCAGTGCTGCCAGCTCTAGCGTGGCGGGGAAAACCCGTCTGATGTCTTCGGCAACAGGGCGGCCATTCAGCAGCGACATGCCAAAATCGCCATGCAGCACATCCCAAATGTAGATAAAAAATTGAACAATAATTGGCTTGTCCAGCCCCATCGCCGCATAAGCTTCGTCATAGGTGGATTTGCTTGCCTGCTCGCCCACAATGGACAGAACCGGATCAATTGGCATAACCCTGCCAATAATAAAGGTCACAAATGCCAACCCCAGCATTGTAATCAAGATCGACCCGATGGTCTTGCCGATCAGGATCAGGACGGGCATGGAAAGGGGCGACTTGCGCCGCCGAGGTTCAGGTTGGAAACGCTTGCGCGAAAGTATTTTGCAAGGATTGCGAAATCTCGATCCGCTCTTGCGCTTCACGCACGCCAACCTCTATTTCAAGACCACTTACGCCAGCGCTTGCCAGAAATTCTTTGGCTTTGGCAATGTTCAGGCTGAACGGGCTTTCGTTGACCGCACCAAGATATGTTGCAGGCAAGAAATTCTGATGAACCGTGTACTGACCTTTAAGGAAGCTGTTTTGCATACCCTCGTAATCCACCAGATATTTGATGGCTTGGCGCACCTCTGGTTTCGACAAAACAGGGTGTTTCTGGTTCAAGGAAATATACATCAAACGACCGCGCAGAGCACTATCAATTGCGATGCCATCTTTGCCGGAAATGCCCGTCACATCATCTGGGTTCAGGTTACGGGCCACATCAATATCGCCGCGTTCCAGCATCAGACGTTGGGTGGAACTTTCCTGAACGTGACGCACGATCACCCGTTCCATTGCTGGTGCACCTTGATAGAAATCTTGGTTGGATTTCAGAGTCACAGCGTCATTTGGCTTCCAGCTCACCAGTGAATAAGCACCGGAACCCGCGGTGTGAGTCTTCAGCCATGTGTTGCCCATGTCGCCGTCCGCGGCGTTCGCCATCACGGTTTTCATGTCAACAATACCGCCAATGGTCGAGGTCAGACAGTTCAACACGAAAGACGTAGCATAGCGTTTATCGGTGGTGATGGAAACGGTATTCCCATCTGCCTTGATCATGTCCATCGCATTGTCGGCGGTAAAGCCAAACTGCGTCAGAATGAAGGACGGGGTTTTGTTCAGGATCACTGCGCGTTGCAGCGACCAAGCTGCGTCTTGCACTGTCACTGGGTTGCCCGAATGGAATTTCACTCCGGTACGCATGGTGAAGGTGATGGTTTTACCATCTTGGGAAACGGGCCAGCTCTCGGCCAGATCGGGCTGATAGCCCGCGTCAAGGTTTAGTGGATCAAAGTTGATCAGTTTACCATAGACATTGCGGCTAACGTCGGAACCCGCGAACTCAAAGCTTTCAGCAGGATCAAGGGTGGTGATGTCGTCAATTCGGAATCCGGTTAGCAATCACCAACATGTTGGCAGGCGTTTCAGCTGCCACAGGCATCGCCGTCATACTGACCACAAATCCCATAACCACTGTGGCCGTAATATTTCTGAATGGTTTCATTATGTTAGTCCTCTCTGTTTTGTTTTAGTTAAGCAGTGTTTCCTGCCTTTGCCTCAATTACTCCAGGTTTTATCCAGCACCCGCAGCCAGTTTTCATGGCATAGTTTTTTCATCAGGGCGCTGTTATAACCCTGTGCTTTCATCGCGTCGCGCAGGTTGTTCAACCCGGCCACGTCGGTAATCTCCTCGGGCATCATCGCACCGTCGAAATCCGATCCCAAACCGACACGATCTTCTCCCAGCCGCTCTATCAAGTGATCCAGATGCCGCAGCATGGTTTCTAACGGCACATCCGGCTTCATTTGCCCGTCAGCGCGCAAAAAAGCACAAGCATAATTCAGCCCGACCATGCCGTCACTTTCCGCGATTGCATCCAGTTGTTTATCCGTCAGATTGCGCGCGTGGGGACAAATGGCATGAACGTTGGAATGGGTCGCCACCAGCGGCGCATTGCTGTGCTTGGCCACATCCCAGAAACCAGCCTCGTTCAAATGCGACAGATCCAGCATCACGCCCAGTTGATTGCAACGTTTCACCAACCGCAGGCCCGCATCCGTCAGCCCCGGCCCGATGTCGCCGTCAGAGGGATATTTGAACGGCACGCCATGGCCAAATATCGTTGATCTGCTCCAGACTGGCCCCAGTGAGCGCAGGCCTGCAGAATAGAGAACCTCAAGCGCGTGCAAATCCGGATCAATCGCCTCTGCTCCTTCCATGTGCATGATCGCTGCCATCTTGCCGCTGGCAAAACAGCCACGCAGATCGTCGGTTGTATGGCAAATTTTCAGCGCGCCCATTTCCTGCAACTGCAACAAGATTGCAATTTCCTTGAGAATGACGGGCAAAGCTTGGGCCTGTTCCATCAAAGGGGGCATAGCGATGTCGTATGCCGCGCGATTCATCTCGTCGTATCTCTCGGCGGCGGTCTTGTCGATGTCGCTTTGGGACAGCACAAACAGCGCAAAAAAACCGCCGCCAAAACCACCGATTTTGGCGCGTGGAATATCTATTTGCCCTTTACCACCGGAAACAAATGACTGCACGGCATCCGGTGCATCGTTCATCAGCAACTTGAGCAGCACATCGTTGTGCCCGTCGAAAATCAGTGGTTCATTTTGCAAGGGCAATGGCGACTCCATTTTTTTACCTAATGAACAAAGTTATCACTTTAGGTGAAATAGCAAGTGATTCCAGAACTATCACGCCAAATAGTTCTCGCGCTTAGAGCGTAAGGCAAGCAAGTTAATCAATCACATTGTTTTAGTTCTCATTTTTCTTGCCACTGCCAAAAATTCCTTTCAACACCTTGCCCAGAACATTTTCCGCTTCCTGATCAAGCTTGCTCAGGTCACGACCGATCTTGTCGCGCGTTTCACGCACTGATGTTTTAAACCTGTTTTTCTTATTCCCCGAAATCCCGAACAAGCCTTTTTTCTTGTCTTCTTCGACCCCCTCGTCAATCGGCGACGGCGCATACATCGGCAGAGGCTTGGGCGTTAATCCTTCGTTTACCCGTACCATGGTTTCACGCCAGATATCCGCAGGCAGGCCCCCCCCAGTGGTTCCCTTCAGCTTTTGATTGTTGTCATAGCCAATCCAGACACCCGCGACATAATCCGCCGTGAAGCCGATAAACCACGCATCCCGCGCGCCTTGGGTTGTGCCGGTCTTGCCCGCCACCTGCCACCCCTCCATGCGCGCCCGTCGGCCAGAACCGACCTCGACAACCTGATTCATCATATAGACCAGCTGTTCTGCCGCAAAGTCATTGATCACCCGTTTGCTTCCAATGACCGAATGGGTAATCAAGGGGGTGCTGTCGCCTTGCAAAGTCAGTTCCTCCACCCCATAGGGCATGGCCGAGTGACCGGAATTCAGAAACCCTGCATATGCTCCCGTCATTTCCAGCAAGGTCGATTCAGAGGCACCCAATGCAAGTGCCGGACCCGCCGCGAGCTTATGTTTAATGCCAAAATCCTGCGCCAAGGCGCGTATTTTCTTGCGGCCCACAGATTCAGAAATACGCACCGCAGAGGTATTGATAGATTGTGCCAGCGCTTCTGTCAGGGTTATTTCTCCAAGATATTTCTTGGTATAGTTCTTAGGCGACCAAGGCCCCGATCCCGGTATGTTAATTGTCAGCGGCGCATCATCTACAATACTGTCATAGCGATACCCCTGCTCCAGCGCCGCCGCATAGACGAAGGGTTTGAAAGACGACCCGGTCTGGCGCAACGCTTGCGTTGCTCGGTTGAAACCACCCGCAATGCCAGACTTGCGCCCGCCAACAATTGCCCGCACCGCACCATTGCCGGACATCACCACAATCGCCGCCTGCGCATTGGATTTATTGCTGACTTTGGTGTCAAAAATATAGTTCAGCGCATCCTCTGCTGCCTTTTGAATTCGCGGGTCAAAGGTGGTGCGGATCACGATATCCTCAGTTGTATCTTTAAGAATAAACTCCGGTCCAGCCTCCATTATCCAGTCTGCAAAATAGGTGCCAGTGCGTGATTTGGCCTCGGCTGATAGTTTTGCCGGGTGCGCCCGCGCATTCTGCATTTCCGGTTTGCTCAGATAACCCTGATCATACATCAGCCCGACAATCAGCCCTGCCCGATCTTGTGCCTTGGATATATTACGGGTCGGGGCGGTAGAAGACGGTGCCTTGAGCAACCCCGCCAGCATTGCTGCCTCGGCAATAGAAACAGAGGTAGCAGATTTGGAAAAGTAGCGTTTGCTCGCCGCCTCGAACCCGTGGCTACCGGCCCCCAGATAGGCCCGGTTCATATAGATCGTCAGGATTTCGTCTTTGGTGTATTTGAGTTCCATCGCAAACGCCATCGGGATTTCCTTGAGCTTGCGATTGATTGATCTGATGTCAGAGAAGAACACCCGTTTTGCCACCTGCTGCGTGATCGTGGAACCCCCATTGCCCTTGAACGGATTTCGCCCCGCGCGCATGTTGATACGCATGGCCCCGATGATACCGCGGGGGGATATACCGAAATGGCTGTAAAAACGCTTGTCCTCGGTCGCTACAACCGCGTTTCGCAGGTGGGGCGCTACGGTTTTGCTATCGACCAAGCCGCCAAACTGATCGCCGCGCCAAGCGAACACCTTACCAGCTTGGTCCTGCATCGTGACCGAGCCACGTTTCCGGTCATCCATCAAGACCCGCGCTTCCGGCAGGGTGCTATAATAATACCCCGTCGCACTGCCAACAACCAACAGCAGCACGACGGCTACACGAAAAGTTATCCACCAGATTATTTGGAGTATGCCAGCGAAAAGCCAACGCAGAAACCGCGTCAGGAAATTCCCGCCTGGTCTTTGCTTGGATGTCGCCTTGCGTTTTGCCTGAGCGGGTTTCTTTTTATTGGCTAACGCCTTGCCCGCCGGTTTTTTCTTGGCCTTATTGGGCATCATACGCAATGCCAACCCAGCGGCTACACCCTCTTTGCTCGCTGGTTTCTTCTTGGTGAATTTACGTTTGGGCGCGACCAATGAGGGGCGCTTTTTACCGGTACTAGCCATGAGTGCTCGAACTTTTTATTTTTGTTGGATACAGGATAGCCATTTTTTAACCATTTGTAGAGGGGCATGAAGACATCTGTTTCATTGTTATACTGCCTATTTTTTAGTCGTTTAACTTATCTAGGTCAAATAATAGGCAAAATAGCCCTTTGGCCGGAATCACACCCCCCCATTTTCTTGTTATCTCGTCGATTCGCCTGCCTTTTACCCTTGATATGCGCGGACACAACGTCTGCAGACAAGCGAGGAAGACATGAAACTGATCATCGCAACGATCAAACCTTTCAAACTGGACGAAGTCCGCGAAGTGCTGACCGGAGCCGGTGTAAACGGCATGATGGTATCGGAAATCAAAGGCTATGGCGCCCAGTCTGGCCACACCGAGATTTACCGCGGCGCAGAATATGCGATCAACTTTGTTCCAAAAATCCGGCTCGATATCGTTGTCCATGACGACGTGGTCGACTCAGTCGTATCCGCCATCGAAAACACAGCCAAAACCGGCAAAATCGGTGACGGCAAAATTTTCGTAATGCCCGTTGAACAAGCTGTGCGCGTGCGTACCGGCGAGACTGGCGACGACGCCATATAAACCCGACAGTGAGGAAATTAAAATGTCCGTAACAACTAAAACAGTGGGATTGCTTGCAGCCACCCTACTTTTGCCCAGCACCGCTTTCGCGCAAGACGCCCCGGCACTGGTCCCCACCGAAGTTTCATATATCCTGACAACCCTGCTGTTCCTGATTGGCGGCTTTCTGGTATTCTTCATGGCGGCTGGTTTCGCCATGCTCGAAGCAGGTCTGGTGCGTTCCAAGAACGTCACCATGCAGTTGACTAAAAACATGGGTCTGCTCGGGTTGGCCACAATCTTTTACTATCTGATCGGCTATAACTTGATGTATCCGGGCGACGGCTGGACCATTGCCGGTGTTATTGGCGCTTTTGGCCCTGCAGGGCTGGAACCTGTTGGTGCGGGTACGGATGCGGTTGACCTGGGCTATGCCTCTGTCGGTTCTGACTTCTTTTTCCAGCTGATGTTCTGTGCAGCGACGGCCTCTATCGTGTCCGGTGCAGTTGCCGAGCGGATCAAGCTTTGGCCATTTCTGGCATTCACTGTCGTTCTGACCGCTGTCATCTATCCGATTCAGGCCTCCTGGAAATGGGGCGGTGGCTTTTTGGGTAGCGATGCGACAGAGGGTTTCATGATGTCAAACTTTGGCGTTGTGTTTCAGGATTTCGCCGGCTCTACAATTGTTCACTCTGTAGGTGGCTGGGCTGCGCTGACAGGCGCTATCATCCTAGGCCCGCGTATCGGCAAATATGTTGGCGGTCGTGTGCATCCGTTCATGGGTTCAAATCTGCCGCTGGCAACACTGGGTACTTTCATCCTGTGGCTCGGTTGGTTCGGCTTTAACGGCGCATCGCAATTGGCGATGGGTTCTGTGGGCGATGTCACCGACATCTCGCGCATCTTTGCCAACACCAACACCGCAGCAGCTGGGGGCGCAATCGCAGCCCTGATCCTGACGCAAGTGGTGTTCAAAAAGCCTGACTTAACCATGATACTGAATGGCGCATTGGCTGGCCTCGTGTCGATCACTGCGGAACCACTGGCCCCCACATTGGGCGAAGCAACCCTGATCGGTGCCATCGGTGGTGCAATTGTCGTCTTCGCTGTCCCGCTGCTTGACAAGTTCAAGATTGACGACGTGGTTGGTGCTATTCCGGTGCACCTGTTCGCCGGTATCTGGGGAACTTTCATCGTTGCTTACACCAACTCCGATGCGTCCTACATGGGCCAGTTGGCTGGTATCGTTATCATCGGTGGGTTTGTCATCGTCACCTCCGCGGCACTGTGGTTCATTTTGAAAGTGACCGTTGGTATCCGTGTCGGTGAAGAAGAGGAAATCACCGGTCTGGATATGTCCGAACTGGGCATGGAAGCCTATCCAGAGTTCTCTCACCGCTAAGAACTCTTATTGAAGAACCAAGTCGGGCCGATGCGGCCCGACTTTTTATTGGCAATCATATTCAGTTCCTGATTAGCATTCTCTCGTAACACTGGGAGATTCGAAAATGCCTGCACCGTCAAACATCACCCCCATTCAATCCAACATAGGACACTGGCAAGAGCGCGTCGATCTGGCCGCCTCGTTTCGCTGGACACACCGCCTGAACCTGCACGAAGCCGTTGCCAACCATTTTTCGCTGGCAGTCAACGAAGACGGCTCGCGGTTTCTGATGAACCCGAACCAAGCCCATTTCAGCCGCATCAAGGCCTCCGATTTGCTGCTGCTGGATGCCAATGAGCCGAATGCACTGGACCACCCCAACGCCCCCGATCCCACCGCCTGGGGACTGCACGGCTCTATCCACCGCCGCTGCCCGCACCATCGCTGTGTGATGCATGTTCATTCAGTTTTCGCCACTGTGCTGGCCGCATTGGCGGATTCTAATTTGCCGCCAATTGACCAGAACACCGCGACGTTCTTTAACCGCTATGTGATTGACGAGGGCTTCGGCGGTCTGGCGTTCGAGGCAGAAGGAGAGCGTTGCGCTAGTGCCCTGCAAGATCCCCGTAAACAGGTGATGATCATGGGCAACCACGGCGTGCTGGTGATGGGCAACACCGTCGCGGATACATTCAACCGCCTGTACTATTTTGAACGCGCCGCAGAGACCTACATTCGCGCACTGCAAACTGGCCAGCCGCTGCGCGTGCTCTCTGATGACATCGCCGAGAAAACAGCCCGCGAGTTGGAGGAGTATCCGGAACAGGCCGACAAGCATTTGGCTGAATTGAAGCTGATTTTAGACGAAGAAGGCTCCAACTACGCCAGTTAAGCGGCCTGAAAACGACCCGATTTTGGCGGGTTTCGGCCTGACTCGAAACCAAGGACCCGCTACCTATGGCCCACCATAGGAGGCACCCATGCAATACGGGCTGACAGAAGAACAGGAAATGATCGCAGCGACAGTTCGCTCTTTCGTGGAAAAGGAAATCTATCCACACGAGGAGTTGGTAGAGCGCACCGGCGAAGTGCCCCAAGAGATCGCAAAAGAAATCAAACGCAAGTGTCTGGAACTGGGTTTCTATGGCTGCAATTTTCCCAAAGAAGTTGGGGGCGCTGGTCTGAACCACGTTGAATTTGCGCTTGTGGAACGTGAGTTGGGGCGAGGCTCTATGGCGCTGAACCACTTTTTTGGGCGACCGCAAAACATCTTGATGGCTTGTAACCCTGAACAGCATGAACGCTACCTGATACCCGCCATGCGCGGCGAGCGTATGGATGCACTGGCAATGACGGAACCCGGTGCCGGGTCAGACATTCGCGGCATGAAATGCAACGCGCGGCGCGATGGCGGTGATTGGGTGCTGAACGGCACTAAACATTTCATATCAGGCGCAGATCACGCGGATTTCATCATTGTTTTTGTCGCCACAGGGGAGGATCAAACCCCCCGCGGCCCTAAAAAACGAATCACGACTTTTCTTGTCGATCGCGGCACCAAAGGTTTTACCATTCGTGACGGCTACAAATCAGTCTCCCATCGCGGTTACAAAAATATGATCCTTGAATTTGACGATTGCCGCCTGCCTGATGAACAGGTTTTGGGGCAGGTGGACGGCGGTTTTTCTGTGATGAATGAGTGGCTCTATGCCACCCGGGTCACTGTCGCCGCCATGTCGGTCGGACGGGCGCGGCGGGTGTTTGACTATGCGCTGGAATACGCCGCAGAACGGGAACAATTTGGCCAGCCGATAGGCAAATTTCAGGGCATCGGCTTCCAAATTGCCGACATGATTACCGAAATTGATGCGGCGGATCTGTTGACTCTGGCAGCGGCGGATCGACTTGACAAGGGTATCCCGGCAAACCGCGAAATCGCCTCTGCAAAACTCTATGCCAGCGAAATGCTAGCGCGGGTCACTGATGCAGCGATTCAAGTGTATGGCGGGATGGGGTTGATGGACGATCTGCCGCTGGAACGCTTTTGGCGCGATGCGCGGGTTGAACGAATTTGGGACGGTACATCGGAAATTCAGCGCCACATCATCAGCCGCGAATTGCTGCGCCCGCTGGGGGCATAACGGGTGCTTGGCCGCCTGTTCTCGCCGCGCTCCATCGCAGTTGTCGGCGGAGGAGCCTGGTGTCTCTCAGTCATTGAGCAATGCCACAAGATGGGTTTTACCGGCGAAATCTGGCCGGTGCATCCCAAAGCAGAGAACCTTGGCAGCTTGCCTGTGTTTGCGCGCATTGACGACCTACCCCAAGCCCCCGACGCCAGCTTTCTCGGCATCAACCGCCACGCCACGGTTGATGTGGTTAGCCAGCTTTCCGCGATGGGCGCGGGTGGTGCCGTCTGTTTTGCTTCTGGCTTTCTGGAAGCGGGCGCCGAGGACAATAGCGGCGCGGGTCTGCAACAGCAACTGGTCGCCGCAGCCGGCGAAATGCCTATCCTTGGTCCCAATTGCTATGGTTTTATCAACTACCTCGATAACGTACTGTTGTGGCCGGATCAGCATGGTGGGCAGGCAGTGGATACGGGTGTCGCAATTGTCACCCAGTCCTCGAACATCGCAATCAACATCACCATGCAACAACGAGCTTTGCCCTTGGGCGTGCTGGTTTGCGCGGGAAATCAGGCGCAAACAGGGATTGCAGAAATTGGCATGGCGTTGTTATCCGACCCCCGCATCACCGCCCTAGGCCTGCACATCGAGGGCATCGGCGAAATCCGAGCCTTTGAGGAGTTGGCGGTTAAGGCCGCTGAATTGGGCAAAGCCATTATAGCCCTGAAAGTCGGGAAATCGGAACAGGCCCGCGCCGCAACTATCTCTCACACCGCCTCGCTTGCAGGGGGTGATGCCGGTGCGCAGGCGCTGTTACAGCGTCTGAACATACCACGCGTGAACAGTCTGCCAGAATTTCTGGAGGCTCTCAAACTCCTGCACATCTGCGGCGCGCTGCCCAGTAACCGCATTGCCTGCGTAAGCTGTTCTGGCGGTGAGGCCAGCCTTGTAGCTGACATGGCAGAACCGCTTGATCTGGAATTCCCTCCCCTAAATCGAACACAGCAAACTGACCTGCGTGCCGCCCTCGGCCCGATGGTGGCACTGGCCAACCCACTAGATTATCACACCTATATCTGGCGCGATACGGTGGCGATGGCCAAAGCATGGACGGCAATCATCGACCCGTCACTGGCGCTGACATTTCTAGTGGTGGATTTCCCCCGAGCGGATAGGTGCAATGCGGATGACTGGGATTGCGCAATCACAGCTGCGATTGCAGCCCGAAAGGCAAGTGGCGGAAAGATAGCGATGGTTGCAAGCTTACCGGAAAACATGCCGCAATACATTGCACAGCAGTTGGCGCAAAATGGCATATCCCCGATGCACGGGCTGACAGAAGCATTGGCGGCAGCAGAGGCGGCCGCTCGGTTTGATCCGGATTGGCAGGTGCCTGCTCCGATTCTCTTGCCATCAAATGCAGGGGAGGGGAAGGTCATGAATGAAGTTATCGCCAAAAAAAGCCTGTCTGATTACGGATTGGAAGTGCCCTGTTCAATGCAAGCGCACTCGCCTGTTATGGCGGCGGCAGCGGCCAAAACAGTCGGTTTCCCAGTTGTGCTCAAAGGCGAAGGTATTGCGCATAAAACCGAAGCAGGAGCTGTGCTTTTAAACCTGAAAACGGCGCCGGAAACAAAGATTGCGGCACAAGAAATGCCCGCTGGCACCTTCCTTGTCGAAGAGATGATCACAGATGCTGTTGCTGAACTGTTGATCGGTGTGGTCAAAGATCAAGCCCATGGCTTTGTGCTGACCCTTGGCGCTGGAGGAACGCTAGCGGAGCTGCTTAAAGACAGCTGCTCCCTGTTGATCCCCGCCACACAGGGTCAAATTCTAGCCACACTGGAAAAGTTGAAAATCGATAAAATCCTGAACGGCTATCGCGGGGCAGCCCCCGCCGACAAGTCGGCAATCCTAGCAGCGATCCTTGCGGTGCAAAACTACGTTCTTGCAAATGCGCAGAGCTTGGAAGAAATTGAAATCAATCCGCTGCTCTGTTGCCCCACTCGTGCAGTTGCAGCCGATGCCTTGATCCGGAGACAGCCATGACAAACCCCGTAAAAACTGAACGCAACGACGGTATTTTACTGGTCACGCTGGATCGACCCAAGGCCAACGCTATTGATCTGGCGACCAGCCGTATCATGGGTGATGTTTTTGCCGGTTTTCGAGATGATCCAGAGTTGCGGGTGGCCATTATTACCGGCGCGGGTGAAAAGTTCTTTTGCCCCGGCTGGGATTTGAAAGCTGCCGCTGGTGGCGACGAAGTAGACGCGAGTTATGGCGTTGGCGGTTTTGGCGGCTTGCAGGAACTGCGCGATTTGGGCAAACCAGTGATTGCCGCAGTGAACGGGATTTGTTGTGGGGGGGGGCTGGAATGGGCCTTATCGGCGGATATTATTCTGGCAGCGGAACATGCCAGTTTTGCTTTGCCGGAAATTCGATCCGGCACAGTGGCCGATGCGGCCAGCATCAAGATGCCCAAGCGAATTCCCTATCATATTGCCATGGAAATGTTGCTAACGGGGCGTTGGCTGGACGCCGAGGAAGCGCACCGTCTAGGCTTTGTGAACCACATCCACCCCGCCGCTGACCTGATGGATAAAGCATGGGAAATGGCGCGTTTACTGGCCTCTGGCCCGCCGCTGGTTTACGCCGCAATCAAGGAAATTGTCCGCGATGCGGAGGATTCAAAATTTCAGGACGCAATGAACCGGATTACCCAACGCAAGCTGCGCTCGGTGGATGAACTCTATGCCTCCGAGGATCAGCTGGAAGGCGCTAATGCCTTCACCGAGGGGCGTGATCCGGTGTGGAAGGGGCGCTAATAGCGTAGCTCTGCCAACAGCCCGAAATGATCGCTCGGCCACATGCCATCCACCGGCGTATTGCCAATGATGCGGCATTCGGTGATGTGACCTGCACCATCTGAGCGGGGCCAGCCGGTGAAAATATAATCAATACGGCGGTCCGGTTCGTGGGTGGATGCCACAAACGGGTTGGCATTGTCCCATGTGAACCCTGCGTCCAACCCGTTGGCAAAGCGCCAGGCGTCATGAAACACCAAGTTGTCAACGGCGGCGGTAGTTTGGCCCGTCATCATGCGTATTTCCTCGGACTCGGGATCAGCGTTGAAATCGCCGCAGATCACCGGCGGGAATTTCCAGCCCTTGTGGATCTTCACAAACTGCGCCAGATCAGCGACCTGCATTTGCCGGATATGACTATGGGGCATTTGCCAGTTCAGATGGGTGCAAAACACCGGAATCTTGCCGCGCGGCCCGTCAATCTGGGCGAAAATCGCAACCCGCATTTCCTCATTCTTGCCATCACTGCGCAGGGCGAGCACTTCGGATTTCAGGATTGGCCAGCGTGACAGGATAGCGTTTCCCATGCGCACGCCATTCAAGATCGCGCCGGGGGCGTAATGATAGTGATAGCCCAGTTCAGCGGCAAATTTCTGGGCAGAGTTTTCTGCGCCCTCGCCCCAGATTTCCTGCAAACCGATGATATCCGCATCAAGATCTTTTAGGGTTGCCACAATCGCCGACGCACGTTCCTGCCACGGGCCAAACTGCCACCAGAGGTTCCAGCTCAGCACGCGCAGACGGGTATCAATAGGGGTGGTTTGGGTCATAGGATTGTCCACTTTGATGATATCACTGCCCGCACCTTAGATGCGATCCAGCCGAATTCACCCTCAAAACCGACACTGGGTTACAATTGTCAGTCAAAAAACGGCGTCAACTGTGCCACCACAACCGAGTTTTCGTCAAGCGCCCGCTGCATCAAAGCGCGTTCTTCGTCGTTGATGTCGTGACCCTCGTCCAGCCGTTCCTCTAGCGTGCCGTAACCCGTGACATCCAGCGGGGCCAGATCGGCCTGCTTCAGGATGGCCACGGTTTCGCGCACCGCCTCAGCCTCATCCACGCCAGAAGCATAGCACATCAGCGCACCGCCAGTAGCTTTCTTAGGCAGGCCATCGCCCGCAGCACGGCCCACCTGAACAATTAGGGTGAATACCTGTTGCGGGCGTTTGGGTTTGTTGTCTTTAGACATTGGGCTTAGTCCCGCAACAGCTCATTGATCGAGGTCTTGGACCGCGTCTGCGCGTCCACCTTCTTAACAATCACTGCGCAATAGAGGTTCACGCCGTTTTTGCTGGGCATGGAACCGGCAACAACAACCGAACCGCTGGGGACTTCGCCATAGCTAACTTCACCGGTTTCGCGGTCTACGATTTTGGTGGATTGGCCGATGAACACGCCCATGCCCAAAACCGAACCTTCGCGCACGATACAACCCTCTACCACTTCGGAGCGGGCGCCGATGAAGCAGTTATCCTCGATGATTGTCGGGCCTGCCTGCATGGGTTCCAGCACGCCGCCGATGCCAACGCCGCCTGACAGATGCACATTTTTGCCGATCTGGGCGCAGGAACCGACTGTGGCCCATGTATCAACCATGGTGCCGCTGTCCACGTATGCGCCAATGTTCACGAAGGAGGGCATCAGCACTACGCCCGGTGCAATATAGGCCGAGCGGCGTACGACACAGTTTGGCACCGCACGAAAACCGGCAGTCTGCCATTCATCGTCGCCCCAACCTTTGAACTTATTGTCAACCTTGTCCCACCAGCCAGCGCCTTGCGGGCCGCCTTCGTGTTGCTCCATATCCTTGACGCGGAAACCCAGCAGCACCGCCTTTTTGGCCCACTGGTTTACGTGCCATTCACCACTGTCGCGCGGCTCTGCAACCCGCAAGCTGCCACTGTCGAGCGCATTCAGCGTATCCTCGATCGCATCACGCGCCTCCCCTTTGGTGGCGGGGGTGATGGTGTCGCGTGCTTCCCACGCGGCCTCAATTGCGGTTTCGAGTTGAGCATTCGACATGGGGTTCTCCAAAACTTGACCTGACATTGTTAATTCGACCCTATAGAGGGAACCGGCAAGCCGTGCAACGCGGCAGATGGAACATAGGGGATTTCCGGCATGACGCGCAGTCAAAAAACCTTTCCGAGTGCGAAAAGTGATATTCAACAGGCCAAAAGCATGCCGGATACACCGCAAACCCGCTCGCCGGTTTATCGGTTGGCGTTTGCAGATTCAGATTTTCTATGCAGCGATGAATTGCGGCCAATGCGGATTCAGCTGGAAATGCTGAAACCTGAAATGGTTCTATCAGAGCGCGGTATCGAAAGCACAATTGTACTGTTTGGCGGCGCGCGGATACCGGAACCTGCCAAGAAGGACAAAGCACGCACAAAAACACTGGCTGAACTGTCGAAATACTATGATGAAGCGCGGGAGTTTTCCCGGCTGATGACCCTTGAAAGCATGGAAAATGGTGGACGCAAGAATGTCATTGTTACCGGTGGTGGTCCGGGGGTGATGGAGGCCGGAAACCGTGGCGCGGCAGATGCCGGTGGCTCCTCCATTTCGCTGAATATCGTGCTGCCGCATGAACAGGCCCCGAACGAATACTGTACGCCGGACCTGTGCTTCAATTTTCACTATTTCGCCACGCGCAAGATCCATTTCCTGATGCGCGCCAAGGCGGTGACCATATTCCCCGGCGGTTTTGGCACCCTCGACGAGATGTTCGAGACCCTCACCCTGATCCAGACCAAACGGATGGAACGCATACCCGTGATCCTGTTTGGCGAGAAATTCTGGCGCTCGATTATTAACTGGGAAGCGCTGGCAGAGGCTGGAACCATTTCAGACGAGGATATTGGACTGTTCCATTTCGTGGAAACCGCAGCGGAGGCCATGGATATTTTGTCAAGGGCGGATAGCTAACCAGCTACCGCTGTTATGAAAGATCTAAGCTGGGCATCCCGCATGTCCCAGTTACATTATTGTCTTGGCGCCGGAAATGCCGTGAACAAACGAGACACTGCTGAGTGTATTGCAGAACGGGGAATCAATTTTCTGAAGCAGAAATCAGCTGGATAAGTCGTAATATGCACTATAATTCATCACTGATTACAGCCCGCCTATACGCATAACTTATTGTTTTAAAGTATTTTAAAAACTTAATTTCGGTAAAGTTTCATCTTGGTGAAAAAGTTTTGAGGTATTATAATGCAAACAACAGCATTGACGGGGAGCAGCCATATGACCAGCCGAATTGAGTTCCAAAAAGACCCAGAAAAATACCGCCACTGGCGGGTTGAGTATGATGGTGATGTGGCAACCCTGTTTATGGACGTGGACGAGGATGGCGGGCTGTTTGAGGGCTATCAACTCAAATTGAACTCTTATGATTTGAGCGTCGATATCGAACTGGCCGATGTGGTGCAGCGGATGCGGTTTGAGCATCCCGAAGTGCGCGCGGTTGTCATGCGCTCTGGCAAGGACAACGTGTTTTGTGCTGGGGCCAACATTCGGATGCTGGGCGGTGCAGAACATGCGCATAAGGTTAATTTTTGTAAATTCACCAATGAGACCCGCAACACCTTCGAAGCGGCGGGCGCTGAATCTGGTCAGCCTTATATTTGTGCGGTCAAAGGGGCCTGTGCTGGGGGTGGCTATGAATTGGCGCTGGCCTGCGATTATATCATGTTAACTGACGATGGCACCTCTAGCGTTGCCTTGCCCGAAGTACCATTACTGGCGGTCCTGCCCGGTACTGGCGGGTTGACCCGGATCACCGACAAACGCAAAATGCGCCGCGATCTGGCGGATATTTTCTGCTCGACCGAGGAAGGCGTGCGTGGACCAAAAGCACTGGCATGGCGGCTGGTAGACGAGGTGGTTCCCAATGCAAAGTTCGATCAGGTTGTGGCCGAGCGGGCAACGGAATTCGCCGCTAAGTCTGCACGCGCCAAACCGGCGGTGGGTATCAAGCTAAAGCCGCTACAACGCAAAATAGACGACAACGGATCATTGAGCTATTCCTGTGTTGAGGTTGATATCAACCGGTCGGCCGGACTGGCTAGCATCACTATTTCAGGCCCAGATCAGCCTGCCCCAAATTCGATTGAGGCGCTGCATAGCGAGGGCGCAGACAACTGGATGCTGCGTTGCGCCCGGGAGCTGGACGATGCTTTGTTGCAACTGCGGTTCAATGAATTGGAAATCGGGGTTTTAACGTTCAAAACGGCTGGTGACGGTGAACTGGTTGCCGCCCACGAGAAGCTTTTGCTGGACAACAGTGATGGCTGGCTCGCTCAGGAAATCCTGCTGTACTGGAAGCGGGTTTTGAAACGGGTAGACCTGACCTCCCGCTCACTTGTGGCGCTGGTTGAGCCGGGTTCCTGTTTCGTTGGAACATTGGCGGAACTGCTGTTCGCGGTCGATCGATCCTATATGGCGATGGATGAATTCGAAGGCGACAACCGCCCTATAGCCACCATTCAACTGACTGCCGCAAATTTTGGCCTCTATCCGATGTCGAACGACCTGACCCGCCTGCAAACGCGATTTCTGGGCACTCCGGAGGCTGTGGACGCGGCAGAGGAAACCAAAGGTCAGATGCTGGAAGCAGAGGCCGCAGATACGCTGGGTTTGGTGACATTTGCCTATGACGACATCGACTGGGAAGACGAGATTCGAGTGTTTCTGGAGGAACGCACCAGTTTCTCGCCGGACTCGCTCACAGGGATGGAGTCAAACTTGCGATTCCCGGGGCCGGAAACAATGGAAACACGTATTTTCGGGCGATTGACCGCTTGGCAAAACTGGATATTCCAGCGCCCGAACGCAGTTGGGGAAAAGGGCGCTTTGCAGCGCTATGGAACTGGAGTTCGCGGCGAGTACGACAAACGCCGTGTTTGATAACTGACTTAAGGAGACCGAAATGGCCGGAATAATGGACGTAAGTTACGACACACAAATCCCGAATAACATTGGACTTTCCAGTGATAGAAGGGTCTTGAAGGCGCTGGAAAAATGGCACCCCGGTTATATTGACTGGTGGAAAGGCAGTGGTCCTGACGGATTTCTGGAGGATCTGGTTTACCTGCGTACAGCGGTAAGCGTTGACCCTAAGGGCTGGGCCAAGTTTGACTATGTAAAGATGCCGGATTACCGCTGGGGAATTTTGCTGGCACCACAGGTTGAGGGGCGCATTATTCCTTGCGGTCAACACCTTGGCGAACCTGCTTGGCAAGAAGTTCCGGGCGAATATCGCTCGCTTATGCGCCGTTTGATTGTTATTCAGGGCGACACTGAACCAGCCTCTGTAGAACAACAGCGGTTCTTGGGTAAAACCGCCCCATCGCTCTATGATATGCGTAACCTGTTTCAAGTGAATGTTGAAGAAGGCCGCCACCTTTGGGCCATGGTTTACCTGTTGCAAAAATACTTTGGCGCTGATGGTCGCGAAGAAGCGAACGAGCTGTTAAAACGTCAATCCGGTTCCGAGGAGAAACCCCGGATGCTGGGTGCGTTTAACGAAGAAACGCCGGATTGGCTGTCGTTCTTCATGTTCACCTATTTCACCGACCGTGACGGCAAAATGCAGCTGGAAGCACTGGCGCAATCAGGCTTTGATCCGCTGTCCCGCACCTGCCGCTTTATGCTAACCGAAGAAGCACACCACATGTTTGTGGGTGAAACCGGCGTAGGCCGCACCATTCAACGCACCTGCGAAGCAATGAATGCAGCGGGAATAACTGACCCCTATGACATCGACAAAATCCGTGCTTTGGGCGTGATTGACCTACCTACCATCCGCAAGAAAATGAACCTGCATTACACCCTGTCACTGGATCTTTTCGGCCGCGAAGTATCGACCAACGCGGCCAACGCGTTCAACGCGGGTATCAAGGGGCGTTACCAAGAGGTTAAGATCGACGACGATCACCAATTGCAAGACGCGACTTATGCGGTTTCGGAATTCACCGGCGGCCAGATTTTGGTCAAAGATGTGCCCGCCCTGACCGCCATCAACATGCGCCTGCGCGATGATTATTCCCGCGACGCTGCCGGTGGTGTGAAGCGCTGGAATGCGATTATCAAAAAACACGGAATCGACTTTGCTCTGGAACTGCCTCACGAAGGTTTCCATCGCAAGATTGGCGTGTTTGAAGGCGCGCCGATTACACCGGATGGTCTCGTTATTACTTCTGACGAATGGGCCGCACGTCGCGACGAGTGGTTGCCTTCCAAAGCCGATGGCGATTTCATCCAGTCTCTGATGGTAGCTGTGCATGGTCCCGGCGAATACGCAGGCTGGATCGCCCCCCCTCGCGTTGGTATCGACAACAAACCCGGCGATTACGAGTACGTGAAGCTTTATATGGCCTAACGGCCCCGACCAGAAACGGGGGCATCAGTGCCCCCGTTTGATACAATTTCGCGACGGAGCCAGCCATGACCACAGCCACCAAACAACATCTGATCGACCCGGAACTGTGCATTCGCTGCTATACTTGCGAGGAAATTTGCCCGATAGATGCGATCACCCATAATGACGACAATGTCGCGGTTGATGCATCAATTTGCGACAACTGCATGGATTGCATTTTGCCCTGTCCCACAGGGTCTATTGACGAATGGCGGGTAGTGGAAACGCCCTATTCTCTGGACGAACAGTTTGAGTGGATGGAACTGCCGGAACAAGAGGACTTCACCAATGTTTCCAACGGGTCCGAAGGCACAATCGAAGCAATTGACGAGAGCATCACCGCCCTTCTGAATGAGGCGCATCAAGGCGCTGGTGGCAAATCCAATGCCCCTGCTTCCGCCTCAAAACCAGCGATCAACCTGTATTCTCCAAACCATCCGGTAGAAGCAACCGTGCAAGGCAATTTCCGCCTGACAGAGCAAGGAGCGGATGCGGATATCCGCCATATCATCCTTAATCTAGGTGCCAATAAATTCCCGCTGCTAGAGGGCCAAACCGTTGGTATCACCCCCCCCGGCATCGCCAAGAATGGCAAACCTCACATGCCTCGGCTGTATTCCGTTTCCAGCCCTCGGGATGGAGAACGCCCTAACACCAACAACCTGTCGCTGACGGTCAAACGCGAGGAACAGGGGATTTGTTCCAACTATATTTGCGATTTGGAAAAGGGCGCCAAAGTGCAGCTTTGCGGCCCGTTTGGCAGTACCTTCTTGATGCCGGATGACCCGCAGGCCAAGCTGATTATGATTTGCACCGGCACCGGCTCTGCCCCGTTTCGCGGCTTTACCATGCGTCATCAGCGGGTGATGCCTGAAATCAACGGGGTTATGCATCTATTTTTTGGCGCGCGCACTGCGGATTCTTTGCCCTATTTCGGACCGCTAAAAAAAGTTCCACAGCATTTTTTGACCAAGCATTTTGCCTTGAGTCGTGAACCTGACACACCCAAGCAATACGTGCAGGATCGGCTGTGGGCCGCACAAGACAGTATTGCGCCTATGCTGGCCGAACCGACAACCTACATCTATCTCTGTGGTCTCAAAGCCATGGAAGACGGCGTTGAGGAGGCACTTACCAAGATCGCTGCGGCAACGGGCCAGAACTGGCTGGAGATCCGCGATACAATGCGGGAAACAGGACGCTATCACGTAGAAACATACTAGCGGCACGCGCACTCTGGTTCAGAGTACGCGCAAGCTGCGCGAGGAATAACAAATCCATGAGCGAAATTGTGACATTCAAGGGTCTGGTAACTTCGCCTTCGGCGGGAACTGAGCTTGATGACTCGCAAGTTTCGCAATTTCTACTGCTGGTAGGCAACCGTGTGCGCAAGGCCCGTGGCCGAAAGGGAATGTCGCGGCGGGTTTTGTCTGAAACATCCGGTGTGTCACAACGCTATCTGGCACAGCTGGAAACAGGGCAGGGCAATATTTCAATCGGGTTGTTACTGCGAATAGCGGATGCGCTGGATTTTGGCATTGAATGGCTTGTCGGTCAGGATGATCCATGGGGTTCCGACATCTCTCGCGCCAGTTATTTGTTGCAAAGTGCCACCCGAAAACAGCGAGAACAGGTGTTTGAAATTCTGGAACCTGCGCGGGCCGACCAGAACAAGGCAAGCAGGATCGCGATAATCGGGTTACGCGGTGCTGGCAAATCAACACTTGGCAGGTTAGCCGCGCAGCATCTGCGAATGCCTTTTTTAGAATTGAATGACGAAGTTGAGGATTCCAGCGGGATGCCGGTAACTGAGGTTATCGCGCTTTATGGTCAGGAAGGCTATCGTTTGTTGGAACATCAGGCGGTTGAACGGGTTGTTGCCACCCATAGCTCTGTGATACTCGCGATTGCCGGGGGCATTGCCGCGCAGCCGGATACGTTCAATTACCTGTTGGCAAATTACCACACTATCTGGCTGCGGGCAGAACCTGAAGAACACATGCAGCGAGTGCGCGCGCAAGGCGATGAGCGGCCCATGGCGGGCAGCCCAAATGCGATGAACGAGCTGCGCAAAATCTTGACCAACCGAGAAGAACAGTATCGCCGTGCAGATGCAAAAGTAGACACCTCAAACGCCACGGTAGAGCAAAGCTTAAGTGCCTTGATCAGCGTTATAAACGATACTGCTTTCTTTTCTGGATAGACTTTTTTAATTAGTTCCCAGTCCTTTATAGGTTTCTCTTAAAGCATTCTTTTGCACCTTGCCCATCGTGTTACGTGGCAATTCGTCAACGATCACGATATGGCGAGGTTGTTTGAACCTCGCAAGATTTTCACGCAGCGCATCAGCGATATCCTCAGGCTTTAGAACCGCCCCGTTTTGGGGGACAACGATCGCAGTGACGGCCTCGCCAAAATCGGCATCGGGTACTGCGATCACCGCGCTCTCGTTTACGCCGGGCAGATCATCAATCAATAATTCTACCTCTTTGGGATAGACGTTATAGCCACCTGTGATGATCAAATCCTTGTCACGACCAACAATCTGCACATAGCCCTGATCATCAACCAGACCCAAATCACCCGTAATGAAAAACCCATCGTCGCGCAATTCGGCTGCGGTTTTTTCCGGCATCTTCCAGTAGCCTGCGAACACATTATCGCCACGTACTTCCAGCACGCCGATCTCGCCTTGGGCCAGTTCAGCGCCGGTTTTCGGGTCACATACTTTTAGTTCAACACCAGGCAGGGGGAAACCAACAGTGCCCGCACGCCGGGCCCCAACGTATGGGTTCGATGTATTCATATTGGTTTCGGTCATACCATAGCGTTCCAGAATGGCGTGACCGGTTTGGGCACGCCATTGGTCATGGGTTTCCGCCAGCAGCGGCGCAGACCCAGAAACAAACAGGCGCATACCGCGCGCGGCATCAGGCAGGCCATGGGTCTGCAATAGACGCACATAAAAGGTCGGCACCCCCATCAAAGCCGTGGCTTGCCCCATGTAATCACGCACCGTTTCCGCATCAAAATTGGGCAGGAAAATCATTGATCCCCCCGCCATCATCGTCACATTGGTGGCAACAAACAAACCGTGGGTATGAAAGATCGGCAAGGCATGGATCAGCACATCGTCACGGGTGAAATGCCAGTAGTCTTTGAGCACTTGCGAGTTGGATGCAAGTGCACGGTGGGTCAACATCGCCCCTTTGGAACGACCTGTAGTTCCAGAAGTATAAAGGATGGCAGCTAGATCATCAGCCATGCGGGCAACGGGATGAAAGCCCGATTGTTGTGCATTGCGCTGATCCGTGAGGGTTCCTGTCTCATCCGCTGCAATCGTCCAAATCTCGGAGACACCCGCTTGTTGCGCAACGGGCGTCAGTTTGGCCAGATTTACCGGATCGCAAACCAGTAAATTCGGGCCGGCGTCTTGCAGAAAATAGGCCACTTCGGAGGCAGTGTAGCCCGTGTTGAGTGGTAAAAAAACAGCCCCCGCCAGCACCGCACCGACATAGAGTTCCAGTACAGCCACAGTTTTCGGAACTTGCACCGCAATGCGATCACCTGGTTTAATACCTGCGGCTACCAGCGCCGCCGCCATCCGTTCTGCATTGGCGAAAAACGCGCCGTAACTCTGAGTTTCCCCAGTCTGATGGTTCAATAGCAGGTGCGCATCATTGCGCCCGATACTTGCTGCACGCAGGGCGCAGGCAAGGTGGTTTTCACTGTACATCTTAATGCTTCACCACCGGATCAATCGGCCCCAGCAGGCCACCAACTGCAATTTCGACAGTGCGGGCAACTTGCAACAGGCGCGCCTCGCCCCGTGGCTGGCCAATCAGTTGCAAGCCCACGGGCATACCGTTTAACAGGCCAACAGGTACGGAAACGGAAGGCAGGCCAACGGTGGTTGAAAGGAACGAATACTTCAGCCAATCGAGGTAATCTGTCAGTTTTTCACCGTCGATATACTGGGGGTATTCCTCCTCAACTGGTCCGGATACTAACCCGACCACCGGGCAGGCAAGCACGTCGAAATCTTGCAAAAAAGAGGCCATATTATCAAATAGAACCGATTTTCCGGCAAAAGCATCATAAATTTGATCCGCGCTCAAGTTCCGGCCCTGCTCGATGTTATTCATCAGTGTGAACTTGAAATGTTTCTGCACAGACTCCGGCGCGCGCCCCGGTCCAGCGGCCCACAGCATGGCGCGCAATGTACGGTAGGTTTGGTCCAGATTCGGCAGTTCTGGACAATCAAGATCAACTGTCCCGCCCTGCTGTGCGACCTTGGCCAGCGCCCCCCGCAAATGAGCGTCCATCTCTTTTGAGACAAAGGTAAACCAGTTCAAATCAGGCGCATAGGCAATGCGCACGTTTTGATCCACTTCCAATACCGATTGCTGGTAGGACTTTTCCGGTGCGGGCCAAGACAAGGGTGTTGCGGGGTCAAATCCGGCCATCGCATCCAGAAACAACGCACAATCGCGGACCGAGCGGGCCATGGGGCCACTGACGGCCTCGGTGTGGAATTTCATGTCTGCAGGCCCACCGCCCGCAACCCCTGCACTGGGGCGAAAGCCGACAACGCCGCAATAGGCAGCAGGGGTTCGCAAAGAACCTGCCAGATCGGAACCTTGACTGAGCCAAACCTCACCGGTGGCCAGTGATACCGCAGCACCACCTGACGAGCCGCCCGCATTTTTACGCGTGTCCCACGGGTTGCGGGTCATGCCGAAAACGGCGTTAAAGGTGTTGCCCCCCGCGCCCATTTCCGGCGAGTTGGTTTTGCCAACAACAACGCCACCCCGATCCTCTAGTCGTAGCACAAGTTCATCACTTTTAACCGGAATGTTATCTGTCAGCCCCAGGCTGCCAAAGGTGGTGCGCACGCCCTCAACCTCTGTCAAATCTTTGATACCGATAGGCAGGCCGCCCAGCCATTCGCGGGGGCGTCTCTCATCCCCATCCATCACCTCGATCATGGCTTCCGCTCGATCCCGGCAGGTTGTCGGCATGGCATTAACCGCAGGTTCTACCTCCTCGATCCGCGCAAAACTGGCGGCCAAAACCTCAGCCGGGGAAACCTCGCCCTTGCACAGCAAATCAACAACTTCATGCGCATGTTTGGCGCAGATTTCTGGGCCGGTAAATACAGGAGTATCGGACATCGGGCTATCCTAGGTTGGTTCTTGGTCAAACAAACACACAATGCTTTGTTTGACCACTTAAAAGGCGAACAAATGACCTCAAAGCACTTTATCTTACCGGGTGGACGCCATGAAAACACTGCTGCCAAGCAGAAAACCACCCCCTGTGTAGCTAATTCGGCGTTGAGCTTTGGGGTTGTTGAATACAGTTCGCGCACGGGCGGCGGCTATGGCGTAACTTGAAAGAACAGCCCCTACGATAACGGTTGAAGTGCTTGCCAGAATAAGGAACTGCTGTGCTGCCGGGGCAGTTGGATCCATGAATTGAGGCAGAAAAGCCATATAAAAAATGACCGCCTTGGGGTTTAATACGCCCGTAAGGAACCCCATTTTCAAAGCCGTAAAACCTTGGGTCTGACGGGAAGGCAGCCCAGTTGTAGCAACACTTTTGCGAGCGGCGGTAATCTGGCAGATTCCCAGATAGGCAACATATAGAACACCGGCCCATTTAACCAATTGGAACAGCACTGCAGATGCCGCGAGAATGGCTCCAACCCCAAACAGCGACAAAGCAATCAGTACAACCCCGCCCAATAAATCACCCAGAACACACAGCAATGCCGTACTCTTGCCGTTGCTCAGGGCAAGGCTTGTGACAATAAAAACGCTGGGTCCGGGGCTGATGCAAATGACTGAATACACCGCGATGAATGTTAGCCAGAGGTTGAAATCCATCCCGGTTATCCCTTACTCAGCGTCGTCTGCATATGCCTCCATCGACGGACAGGTGCACACCAGATTGCGGTCACCATAAGCGTTGTCAATGCGGTTCACCGGAGGCCAGTATTTGTCCATACGGAATGCGCCCGCAGGATAACAGGCTTGCTCGCGCGTGTAGGGCCTATCCCAATCACTGATCAGATCTGCCACTGTGTGGGGCGCATTTTTCAGCGGGTTGTTTTCGGCATCAATCTTGCCATCTTCAATGTCCCGTGCCTCTGCCCTGATCGAAAGCATGGCATTAATAAAGCGGTCAATCTCAGCCTTTGGTTCGGATTCTGTTGGCTCTACCATCAGGGTTCCCGCCACTGGCCAGCTCATGGTGGGGGCGTGAAAACCATTGTCCATCAGGCGTTTGGCAATATCGTCCACCGACACCCCTGCACTGTCCGCCAAAGGGCGGGTATCAAGAATACATTCATGGGCAACACGGCCACTCTTGGACGTGTAAAGAATGTCGTAATCGCTTTTCAAGCGCTCAGCGATATAGTTGGCGTTCAGAATTGCGACTTTGGTCGCTTGGGTCAGACCCTCGCCCCCCATTAGCATCAGATAAGCCCAGCTGACCGGTAGAATAGACGGCGAACCAAAAGGCGCGGCGGATACAGGCCCCACTGCACTGCCTCCCTCGGGATGACCTGGCAAATGCGGCGTCAGATGTGACTTAACACCAATGGGGCCCATGCCCGGCCCACCACCGCCGTGGGGAATACAAAAGGTTTTATGCAAGTTCAGGTGGCTAACATCACCCCCAATATCGCCCGGACGCGCCAGTCCAACCATGGCGTTCATATTTGCCCCATCAATATACACTTGCCCGCCGTGTGCATGGGTGATCTCGCAAATTTCCATAACAGTTTCTTCGAACACGCCATGGGTAGAGGGGTAAGTGATCATACACCCTGCCAGATTCTCACTGTGCTTTTC
Source organism: Paracoccaceae bacterium (assembly GCA_019090795.1). Classification (GTDB taxonomy): domain Bacteria; phylum Pseudomonadota; class Alphaproteobacteria; order Rhodobacterales; family Rhodobacteraceae; genus Amylibacter. Next base: position 44,196 of record JAHRVG010000078.1, read on the forward strand.
CGCCAGCTCGCGAAAGTGTGCCACGTCGATATTTCCGTGCTCATCTCCTTTGACGGGGACAACTTTCCAACCCACCATATGTGCAGAGGCCGGATTGGTGCCATGCGCCGAAGTCGGGATCAGACAAATGTTACGATGCCCTTGCCCATTGGCCTTGTGATAGCCACGAATGGTCATCAGGCCAGCATACTCGCCTTGCGCGCCAGAATTCGGTTGCTGGGAAATCGCGTCATAGCCGGTAATCTTGCACAGCATGTCGTTCAGATCGTCGATCATTTCGGTATAGCCCACCGCCTGATCCTTGGGCACGAAAGGGTGCAGGTCAGAAAATTCAGGCCAGGTAACGGGGATCATTTCGATCGTTGCATTCAACTTCATCGTGCAGGAACCCAGCGGAATCATCGCCCGATCCAGCGCCAAATCACGATCCGCAAGACGGCGCATATAACGGGTGATTTCTGCCTCGGCCCGGTTTTGCTGAAAAATTGGATGGGTCAGATATTCCGTTTGCCGCGCCGCATGTTCGGGCAGGCGGTAGGCGCGGTGCTTAACATTGTCATCCTTAATTTCACCACCAAAGGCGCGCCAAACGGCCTCGATAGTCTCAGCACGGGTTTGTTCATCAAGGGAAATACCGATTTTCGTACCCCCTACTTTGCGCAAGTTCACCCCATTCGCCACAGCCGAAGCCATAACCACACCTTGCAGCGCACCGACCTCTACTGTGATAGTGTCAAAAAACACATTCGGTTCAATCACAAAGCCCATGGCTTCCAGCCCATTTGCCAAACGCGATGTTCTGCGGTGGATGGTCTGGGCAATCGCCTTGATACCTTCTGGCCCATGATAAACCGCATACATTGATGCCATCACCGCCAGCAAAGCCTGTGCAGTGCAGACATTGGAATTGGCCTTCTCACGGCGAATATGTTGTTCGCGGGTTTGCAAAGACAGGCGATAGGCGGGCTTGCCATGGGAATCAATCGACACACCGATAATGCGTCCGGGCATGGAGCGTTTGTATTTGTCGCGCGTCGCCATATAGGCCGCATGTGGTCCTCCGTATCCCATGGGAACCCCAAAACGCTGGGTTGATCCAACGGCAATATCCGCGTCCATTTCCCCCGGCGATTTCAGCAAGGCCAGCGCCATCGGATCGGCAATCATAATTGCAAGCGCTTTGGCTTTATGCAAACGCGCAATGTGGTCGGTAAAGTCACGCACATGGCCATGGGTTCCGGGGTATTGGAAAACCGCGCCGAAAACATCATCGGCGATCATATCGTCCGGATCACCCACCCGGATTTCAATGCCCAGCGGTTCAGCGCGGGTCTGAATCACAGCGATATTCTGCGGGTGGCAATTCTCATCCACAAAAAACGCCATGGATTTTGATTTCGCACCCCGCTTGGCCATAGTCATCGCCTCTGCCGCAGCAGTAGATTCATCCAGCAGCGATGCGTTGGCGATTTCCATATCTGTCAGATCACAAACCATGGTTTGAAAATTCAACAACGCTTCCAGCCGCCCTTGCGAGATTTCAGGTTGGTAAGGTGTATAAGCCGTATACCAAGCCGGGTTTTCCAGAATGTTTCGCAGAATAACGGGTGGCGTTGTTGTGCCATGATACCCCTGACCAATCAGCGATGTCAGCACCGTATTCTTATCCGCCACCTGCCGCATATGATAAAGCGCATCGCGCTCGGTCATACCGGGGCCGGTATCCAACGGCGCCTTTTGCCGGATCGCTTCCGGTACGGTGGCATCAATCAGATCGTCTAGCGTTTCATACCCGAGAACCTGGAGCATTTCCTCCATTTCCCGCACCGAGGGGCCAATGTGACGGCGTTTGGCAAAATCATAGGCTGTATATTCGGTCAGTTGGAATACCATGAAAGATCTCCGGTCTAGCTGAAACGGTGCATTCAGAGGCATTATTACAGCCTCCGGCGAGGGTTTTGTGGGCGAATTTGAAAAGAAAGGTTAACCTATCAGTTCCTTATAGGCAGCCTCATCCATCAGGTTTTCCAATTGTGTCGGGTCTGAAATCTTGAGTTTGTAAATCCAGCCATCGCTTTCCGGGCTCTCATTCAGTTTACCAGGATTACCTTCGAGATCCTCGTTAATTTCGATCACTTCACAATCTACCGGCGCAAAAATTTCAGAAGCAGCTTTAACCGATTCAATCACCCCGATTTCATCGCCCTGCTCAAAGTCGTCGTCGACATCTTTCTGCTCGACAAAAACAACTTCACCCAGCTGCTCGGCGGCATGGGCTGTAATGCCCAAAATTCCTATGTCACCTTCGACATTCAGCCATTCGTGGTCTTCGGAATAATAGATGGTCATGGATTTTTCCTTGTTTAACGTTTGTAGTTTTGCTGCACGAATGGCAAGGCAGTGATGGTGGCAGGCTGAGCTTTACCGCGAATGATCAGGTTTACCTTGGTGCCCACTTCAGCAGCGCTGGCACTGACATAACCCATAGCAACCGGTGCGCCAACAGTGGCGCCAAAACCGCCAGAGGTAATTTCTCCGACATGCCTGCCATCAAGCGTTTGCACCTCGACATGCGCGCGCGCCGGGGCGCGGCCATCCGGTTTGATGCCAACCAGTTTGCGCGACGGGCCGTCAGCCAGTTCTTGCTGAATGCGCGCAGCCCCCGGAAATCCACCCTCTTCGCGGCGGCGTTTCTGGATTGCCCAATTCAACTGCGCCTCAATCGGCGACGTGTCATTGTCAATGTCGTTGCCATACAGGCAAAGCCCTGCCTCTAACCGCAGACTGTCACGCGCCCCAAGGCCCGCGGGGGCGCAGTCAGGGTGATCCAGAAAGGCGCGGGTAATTTCAACGGCACGGCTCTCAGGCATGGAAACCTCATAGCCATCCTCACCTGTGTAACCCAGCCGCGAAATCCGGCAAGAAGCTCCCATAATATCGGCAACCACGGTCTCCATAAACTTCAGATCCACCACAGCCGGACACAAAGCCCCCACTACATCAACCGCCTTTGGTCCCTGCACGGCAACCAAAGCACGATCGGTCAACTCGACAACTTCAACCCCTATAAGGTTGTCCCGCATATGGCCAATATCCTGATCCCGCATCGAGGCATTGACCACAACAAACAGATGATCCCCTGCATTGGCGACAATCAGGTCATCCATGATGCCGCCCTGTTCATTGGTGAAAAACGTGTAGCGCGCCCTGCCGTCAGCCAGCGGCACAATGCTTGCCGGAACCAGCGTCTCCAACGCCGCCGCCACGTTTACTCCGTGCAGTTCCACCTGCCCCATGTGGGATACATCAAACACTGCCGCCGCCTCGCGGCATTGGTTGTGCTCACCCATAATTCCCATCGGGTATTGAACCGGCATCTCCCAACCGGCAAAATCTACCATTTTGCCGCCAAGTTCCACATGCAGATCATAAAGCGGCGTGCGCTTGGATATCGATTCTGGCGACATGGCAAAGCTCCTTGTAAGGCTCATAAGGTATACCGTAGTATTCCGATCTTGTGCCGTTTCCTATCGGAAACTTTCAGTCCCTTCAAGGGATTCCTTTCCCTAATCTCGGCAAAAAATCTTTCGCAAACCACTCTGGCCACCCCTGTCTTTTCACCCATCAGCGGCGGAGCCGCTCATCCTCAAGGAAACCCCAAACACGTAGGGCCCTCACCCTTTGGAACAGCTGCAGTTTGAGAGCTCGCTACACCGCAGCCGTCCAAAACCGATAGCGCGCCTGCCCCGTTACCTCCCGCACCAACCCGCGACCTTGGAGAAGTGCTAGATTACGCTGGGCGGAAACCTTGGAAACACTGGTCGCGTTCACCACCATTTCAACCGAAACAAGCGGATACTGAAGCAGAGCTTCCAACAAAATTGGGGGTGTTCGGCCTGATAGATCGTTAGTCTTGAGGCCCGCATGAATATACCAATCCGCAAGCCGGTCCAGATGCAACAACGCCCGCTTGCATGCGTTGTCTATTGCCACAAACCACAGTGGCAGAAGTTTCTCCGCCTTCCCGCTTTGCCCAAATAGATACTTATCCCCCAAGGCCACCGGCAAAAAAGATAACTCAAAAAAGCCCGCCTCTTTAGTCGCAGAAGACACAGCTGCCATGGGTTCAAGCACCGCACCCGGCTCGGACACTCCCAACAACCGCCAACTAAAAACCCCGACCGCCGCCCTTGTCAGAAAATGCAAATGTACGGACTGGTCCTGAAGCGCATACCACTGTTTTTCCAGTCGCTCGAAATCTTTGCCAAAGGGGCGTTTCCCCATTTCTGCCAAACCGTCGCTATCGGCCTCATGGCGCCCTAAAAACCGGGCCAGCCCGTTGTCGGGCCCTCGAGGTGACATCAATCGCCGCAACGCCCAGTCAGCCTGAGATAGAATGCGCGCATTCTGCACGGTAGATAGCCGCAAACTTCGATACAACGCGAGTTTTTCCGGTGCTACCCAATCCCCTTGTGCCCAAAGCTGATCCGCCACTTCCATCAATGCCAAACGCTCGCATAACCCTTTTGGCCCCCAGCGCAGCCTTTCATCCAGACGGGCAATGCCGGCGGCAGCAACCGCCAGTTGCTGTCCCAAAACAGTTTCAGCACGCTCCCATTCAGTCACATCAAATTGTGGCCCGCGCAGTTCAACAGGCCAAGGCGGATCGGTTGGGGCCATGTCTTCCGGTGGCCCGGGCAGGAACCAAAGATCATCATCGGAATCAGAATTGTCAGATACAGGCATTGGTTTGCGCTTTTAGAAACAAGAGACAAGGCATTTCTAGCGGCAATTTTTCACCCTGTCTGCCCTATCTCAGGCATATCCCCTGCTTTTTCCTTTTGGTTTTCAGTTTTTACCGCCATATTCCTATGATGATAACATACTCCATCCGATCAAGCTTGCACCACTTCTTTGCCTATACAGTATTGCTTGTTGCCTGTTTTACGCCCGCTGCGGCGCAGCAGAAACCTGCTCTCAATACCTATTTCTTTGGCAACAGTCTGGTGAATCACCCCACCGATAGCCCCGAAACCTCGGTGCCGCATTGGCTCCACCACTTAGCAAAATCAGCTGACAAGGGCTTTGCAGTGGATGGCCAGTTCGGCTTTTTGCGCAATTTTGCAACCGACCTACCACCCAGTGCCGGCTGGTCTTTTGAAGATGCAAAACGGGGGTGGAATGCAGGGCGGGTAGCCTTTGAAGATTCACTAATTGACGCGATCATCATCACCCCTGCCAATTTTATCCAGTACCAACCAGCCGGGGCCGCTTATGACTGGGAGAACCCAGAGAATATCTCGCCCCTAGATGCCAGTTTGACAGTGATTGACTGGGTGTCTTCACGAAAACGAAATCAGGTTTATTACATCTATGAGGGCTGGGCAGACATGGGGTCCATTGCCAAGGGGTTTCCGCCAACTGATGCGGAACTGGCCCGTTATCAAGCCTTCAATGGTGCTGATTATCACGACTGGTATGGCTCCTTTGTTCGCCAGTTACAAACCGCGCGTCCAGGGTTGGACATTCGTCTTATTCCCATCGCGAAAACCTTGGCTGGATTGCTAACGCAGACTCCCTTGGCCAATATTCCAGCGACTGAGCTTTATACCGATAACGCGCCCCATGGCACGCCAACACTGTATTTTCTGGCCAGCCTGATTGCCTATAAAACACTGTTTGATGCGGCAGCACCCACAGCCTTTCCAGTACCCGACACCGTTAACCAGATCGTGCGGGACAATTATCAAGGCATCCTCGGGTATATCGACACAGGCGAATTTCGCCGTGCCAGTATCACCCCAACCACCGCCATTCAAACGACTTCAAGCGCCCCCGCATTCCCGACCAATCCGCCTTTGGCGATGGGCTTGGACGGCATCGCGGATTGGTCGGCCCAGCAACCTTTTGTAAACGTAATGAAATCCGCCCGTCCCTGGGTTGGCCATATCAAGGGGCAATGGGGGGGCTGGGACGCAGACAGATTGCGCGCTGGTGATTATCTGGATGCCAACGGCTGGCCCCAAAAAATCCCCGATGAGCTGTCCCACATCGAAAGCTTTGTCCTGACCAATCAACCTCCCGAAGCGATGTCCTCAATCGGGCGCTATCGCTTAACCTATACCGGCAAGGGCCAGATAAATGTTGGGGGGTTGGCACAGAATATCGTGAAGAAACCCGGTGAAATTTGGTTTGATTTTATCGCTGGCGAAGATCCGGTCGGGATCAGCATTACAACCACCGATCCTGAGGGAACCGGCAACTACATCCGCGATATTGCGGTGGTTAAAGAAACCAATATTGCTTTGTTCGAAGTGGGTGTCTTGTTCAACCCCAACTGGATTCGCCGCATTCAGGATTTGCGCTCGGTGCGTTTTATGGACTGGATGTTTACCAATGGCTCCAAAATCACCGATTGGAACCAGCGGCCAAGAGTAGACGATTATACTTATGTCGGTGGCGGTGCTCCGATCGAGGTGATGGTGGCATTGGCAAACCAGATCGGCGCAGACCCGTGGTTCAATATGCCCCATCTGGCGAATGACGGCTACAGCCGTGGCTTTGCTACTTATGTGCGGGATCATCTTGACCCCAATCTCAAGGCATATGTTGAATATTCCAACGAAGTCTGGAACTTTACTTTCCCGCAAACGGCTTGGACCATACAGCAGGCCGAGGAGCGCTGGGGAAGAAAGGGAGGGCAGGATGGATGGATGCAATTTGCCGGAATGCGGGCGGCCCAAATGGCGGCGATTTGGCGCGAGGTCTATGGAACGCAGGGCAAGGAACGACTGGTCCGGGTGATTGCCACCCACACCGATTGGCCGGGGCTAGAGGAGGCGCTGTTGCAGGCACCCCTTTGGCAGGCAGAAGGCGGGCAAGCACCGGTCACGGAGTTTGATGCCTATGCGGTAACCGGATATTTTGGCCATGATCTGGGCAGTGATCTGGCCCCCAAAGTGCTGGATTGGATCGCAACCGGCACCCGCAAAGCAGAAATCGAGGGCGCGGAACACGGTTTGAAATTCAGAAACCTGCGGGCCTATGTGGCGGCCCACAGGTTTGAGTATGCAAGCAAGCAGGCAGCGCAGGCGGTCAGGAAAGGGTCGCTGAAACATTTGCTGACCGAAGCCTTGCCCTATCAGGCAAAAGTCGCCGCTGACAACGGTTTACAGCTGGTGATGTACGAGGGAGGCACCCATGTAGTCGGGATCGGAGAAATGGCCTCGAACGAGACCCTAGGTGCCTTCTTTAACTACTTTAGTTATACGCCTGAAATGGCCGGACTATACGAGACCTTGCTGCAGGGTTGGCAAGATTCCGGCGGCACCCTGTTCAATGCCTTTGTTGATGTCGCCCGCACCAGCAACTGGGGCAGTTGGGGGGCTTTGCGTCATCTCGATGATACCAACCCACGTTGGGATGTGTTGATGAAATTCAATCGGGAGACCCCCGCATGGTGGTCCCAAAGGCCTGCCAACACATTTGCAAACGGGATATTTTCGCAGGGAACGGATCAGGGGGAAACTCTGGAAGGAACACCACATGAGGATATTTTATTAGGGCGTGCGGGGGATGATCTGTTGATCAGCCATGGGGGTGCAGACATGCTGCACGGTGGGGCAGGGATGGATCATGCCGTATTTTCAGGAAAGCGGTCGGATTTCACCGTTGAAACAGACGGCGATGCCACGGTTCTAATCGGACCCTCGGGGGCGACGCGGTTGTTTAGCGTTGAAAAGATCAGTTTCTCGGATCAACCCGATACCGTCTATTCAGTGCCTGATTTGTAGGCCGCTATTTCCCGCAGCAAAACCTCTGCCCCCAGTGTAGAGCGAAAGCCGCTTACAATCCGTTCCCGCCCCTTCTGACCAAGCGTCAACGCTAAATCCGGATCATTTGCAATCGCTTGGATCATATCAGCCAAAGCCTCCAGATTTTGCGGTGGCACCAGACAACCGTCAACACCATCCTCAATCAATTCGGGAACCCCGCCAGCATTGGTGCCAATCGTCGGAACCCCGCAAGCCATTGCCTCCATATAGGCCACGCCGAGCGGCTCGCTCCAGCTTGCCAAGGCAAAAATATGGGCGCCTTGCAACTTGTCACGCACCTTGTCCGCATCAATCGCCCCCAGCAGGGTTACGTGATCCTGCAGGTTCAAAGCCAACAAATGCGCTGCCAGTTCTTGATGATACCCTTGGCCGCCATCGTCATCCTCGCCCGCGATTTCCAACTGCACATCAATGCCGCGCGCTATCAAAATAGCGACAGCCTGCATCAAATCCTGATGGCCTTTGACGATGTTCAACCGCTGTCTCTTATACACATCTGACGCTGCCGACGAAC
>JAHRVG010000079.1 GCA_019090795.1 Paracoccaceae bacterium
ACCAGCCCCGCCCCGATGCGCAAAGCCCCCCGTGCCGCCAGCCGGGCCGCGCCAGTTTTGGTGGCTGGGCCCGACAGAATGAGGGCGTGGCCGTGGTGGAATTTGTTATCCGCTTGAGAAAAGTAAGCATCTGTTGCTTTGTCAAGCAACGAGGGAAGTACAATTGCATCGAAGCAGGCCAAGGCGCATGAATCTAAAGGATTTGGATAGCGCATTGGCAAACCAATATCTTTGACTATTGGCCGCTCCCAATAAGAATTTATGTCACCAATATAGTGTCCAATCTTTGCCGTATGAAAAGTGACACACAGTTCACTAGGAAATGCAGCTCCCAATGCACGCCCACTGTCTGAGCAAATTCCTGTTGGTAAATCGATAGATAGAACCAGCGATCGTGGGCCAAGCGGCATATTGGATAAGGATACAGCGCACTCATTTATTTTTCCGTTTAGTGGCCTGCTAAGTCCGGTGCCAAAGATGGCATCAATGAAAATCATTTTACCGGCATCATCTTCCCTTACGATTCTATAGCTTTCTGAATCGAAATCATTGAGAGACTTCAAGGTTGCCATCTCCAACCACCGATCACAATTAACCCTGGCATCAGGTGGTAGCTTCCCCACCTCGCCATACAGGAACACCTCCACCTCCCAGCCCCATTCTTTCAACAACCGCGCTACAACAAATCCGTCGCCGCCATTATTGCCCGGACCACAAAGCACCACAGCACGGTGCGAGGTAATGGCCATCTCCGGCCACTCTTCAAAAACCGCCTCGACCACGCCGCGCCCGGCACGCTCCATCAGTTCTAGCCCAGTCACTTCGCCGCTGGCGATCGCGGCTTGTTCTATGGCGCGCATCTGGGCGGCGGTCAGCAGTTCGGTCATTGTGTAGATTCCGTATTGGTTACTCCCTAAGCAGTTTGCCTATCTTTTAAGCAGCCCTGCGGGATTTATTCACGTCCAAGTATTCAACCTTTTCACTTCATTTGCAAAGCCGATTAAAAGCTGGTCAACCAAGTTCAGCATTATCGCGAAAGGCCACCCCATGAAAAAGATCGAAGCAATCATCAAGCCGTTCAAATTGGACGAGGTCAAAGAAGCCTTGCAAGAAGTTGGTGTGCAGGGACTTTCTGTGATTGAGGCCAAAGGATTTGGCCGCCAAAAAGGCCATACAGAACTTTATCGCGGCGCGGAATATGTGGTGGATTTTCTGCCCAAGGTCAAAATCGAGGTGGTTCTGGCCGCCGATCAGGTTGACGCCGCCATCGAGGCCATCATCGACGCCGCACGTACCGAAAAAATCGGCGACGGCAAGATTTTCGTCTCGAATATTGAACAAGCCATCCGCATCCGTACCGGCGAATTCGGCCCGGACGCACTTTAACACCCTAAAACCCTGAGAGTGAGGACACTAAAATGAGTGCATCTGACGTAATGAAACAAATCGCGGACGAAGACATCCAGTATGTCGACGTGCGCTTCACCGATCCGCGCGGCAGACTGCAGCACGTGACCATCATCGTTGACGAGATTAACGAAGATTTCTTTGAAGAAGGCTTCATGTTTGACGGCTCCTCCATTGCTGGCTGGAAATCCATCGAAGAATCCGACATGAAACTGATCCCGGACACGAAATCGACCTATATCGATCCGTTCTATGCGGAAAAAACCCTATGCATCCACTGTTCGGTTGTTGAACCAGACACCGGCGCATCTTATGGTCGCGACCCACGTTCTACTGCAGAACGCGCCGAGGCATATCTGGTTTCTTCGGGTATTGGTGACACCGCCTATTTCGGGCCAGAGGCAGAATTCTTCCTGTTTGACGACGTGCGTTTCTCGAACTCGATGAACAAAGTATCCTTTGAAGTAGACGCAGCCGATGCGTCATGGAACACTGACACCGCCTATGAAATGGGCAACATGGGCCACCGCCCAGGTATCAAAGGCGGTTACTTTCCTGTAAATCCAACGGATTCCGCGCAAGACCTGCGGTCCGAAATGTTGTCGACGATGAAAAACATCGGCATGAAAGTTGACAAGCACCACCACGAGGTTGCCTCTTGCCAACACGAGCTGGGTCTGGTTTTTGGCACGCTGACAAAACAAGCCGATGAGCTGCAAAAATACAAATACATCGTGCACAACGTAGCGCACGCTTACGGCAAATCCGCCACCTTTATGCCCAAGCCGATCTATGGTGATAACGGCACCGGCATGCACGTTAATATGTCGATCTGGAAAGAAGGCAAACCTTTGTTTGCAGGCGATAAATACGCTGATCTGTCACAAGAGGCATTGTATTTCATCGGCGGCATTCTGAAACACGCCAAAGCGTTGAACGCCTTCACCAATCCGGCAACAAACAGCTACAAACGTTTGATCCCGGGCTTTGAAGCGCCAGTTCTGCGCGCCTACTCCGCCTCCAACCGTTCAGGCTGCGTGCGCATTCCTTGGGCCGAGAGCCCCAAAGCAAAACGTGTAGAGGCTCGTTTCCCTGATCCGGCAGCAAACCCCTACCTGTGTTTCTCCGCATTGATGATGGCAGGCCTTGACGGTATCAAAAACAAAATTGATCCCGGCGAAGCGCAAGACAAAGATCTCTATGACCTGCCACCAGAAGAGCTGGAAGGCATCCCGACCGTTTGTGGATCCTTGCGCGAAGCGCTGGACGAGCTGACCAAGGATATGGACTTCTTGACCGAGGGCGGTGTCTTTACCAAAGACCAGATCGAGGGTTACATTGATCTGAAATGGGAAGAAGTGCAGCAGTATGAGCACACGCCACACCCTGTTGAATACGGCATGTACTACAGCTGTTAATCCAGCTTAGGCACTAACTGATCCGAACCCCTGCGCTTATCGCGCGGGGGTTTTTTCTTGTCTCAAGACCTTTTGAAAACTGTTAGTTGACTGTTACCGCCTTGGCGATGTCGAAAGCCACGTAGGGCTGTCGTGCCTAGCCAAACAAGTCGTGGCACAATTCCAGTGCCTCAACCAGCTTGTCCACTTCCTCTGCAGTGTTGTACAGGCCAAAAGATGCGCGACACGTGGCAGTAACACCCAGATGTTCCATCAAAGGCTGGGCACAGTGATGCCCTGCCCGCACAGCGATACCTTTTTGGTCAACCACGGTAGAAATGTCATGAGCATGCGCCGCACCATCCAGTGTAAAGGAAAAAATCGCCCCTTTAGTTGCGGAATTTCCCTGAATATTCAACCAGCTCAATCCGCCAAGGCGTTCATTGGCATAATCCCGCAGCTTCTTCTCATGGACCGCGATATCGGCCATGCCCAAAGCCATCATATATTCCAGTGCAGCACCCAGGCCGATGGTTTGCACAATGCCCGGTGTGCCGGCCTCGAATTTATGCGGCGGATCATTATAGGTGATTACATCACGGCTCACCTCGCGGATCATGTCGCCACCGCCCATGAAGGGGCGCATCTCGGCCATCCGCTCGCGACGCACATAAAGTGCGCCGGAACCTGAGGGACCGTAGAGTTTATGGCCGGTAATGGCAAAGAAATCACAGCCCATATCCACCACGTCAACGGGCATGTGCACAGCAGATTGCGACCCATCCACCAGCACCGGAACACCACGCGCGCGCGCCGCAGAGCAGATGGTTTTTACATCCACCACTGTTCCCAGAACGTTCGACATTTGGGTGATCGCAATCAGTTTGGTTTTCGGCGTAATCGCATCAATCACTTCTTGGGGATCAAGATCACCGTTAACATCGGTTTCAACCCATTTCAGAACCACGCCCTGACGTTCGCGCAAGAAATGCCAAGGCACGATATTTGCGTGATGCTCCATCACCGACAGGATGATTTCATCCCCTGCCTGCAGATTTGGCACCCCCCAAGCATAGCTGACCAGATTGAACGCCTCGGTGGTACCCGAGTTGAATAGAATTTCGTCCTCATGCGCCGCTCCCAGAAACCGTTGAACGATACCGCGCACGGCCTCGTATTTGTCGGTTGCCAGATTTGACAGGTAGTGCAGGCCGCGATGCACATTGGAATACTCATGGGAATAGGCCGTTGTGATCGCATCAATCACCACTTTGGGCTTTTGCGCCGAGGCTCCGTTATCAAGGTAAACCAAAGGCTTACCATTCACCGTGCGTGACAGGATCGGGAAGTCTTCACGGATTTTCTGAACGTCGTACATTTTAAACAGGCTCCACGCCAATATTGAGACCAAGCATCCCGGAAAGGATGAGAAGGAAAATGCCAAAGATGAATTGCGCCGCGAGGACGCCGAAAACCACTGCGACGACGCGCTCGAACCGATGCAGCACCATCACATAAGCAACCATCTGAACAAAAGAGATCGCGGCAATGACAAGGAAGACCATACCCTGCATGTGCGGCACCACGAGAGCTGAAAACGGCAGGGCAAAATGCAGCAGGAAGAATACAAAGTTCAACCACAACACCATCTTGAGGCAATCATCAAAACGGCCAATGCCACCAAACAGCCGCCCGCCGCTATGAATTAACAACGTGCCCCCAAAGATTGTAAACATCTGCAACACAAAGAAGGGCGCCACCCCGCGCCGCAGCCCGGCACCACCGGCAAGCATGCCCGGAAACAGGATTTCCAGCACCAAACCGGACATCAGATCAACGATAATAAGCAAAAATGTCAATAAGACCAACTGCTTGCGCGTCAAATCAAAGCGCAGTATCTGCGTCATTACAACTTTGGGCTGGCGCAGTGACTGCAATGCAAGACGCAGCAGTTCGGAAACTGTCAAAGGGATCATCCGATCATTTCTCCTACACCCATCAGCATAGTGGCGATGGTCAGCCCCAGCGCCACAACCGACATCACCATGAAAGTGGGCGATGTCATGCGGAAACCGTGCGCCTCGGCGACACCTGCGGAAATATACCACACGAAAGGGATCAACCCGAGCCAGTAAACCGGTAGTGCAATCCAGTCGTTTTGCAAGGCGGGAAAGCTTGGCGACAAGGCCCCGATCCCCACGGAAATCAGTGCCGCTGCCAATCCGAAAGGGGCAGAAACCAAGGCCCCCCAAAAGACACCAGCACGGGTTTCCTTCCATGTTCCAGCCCCCCCTGCCAACTTAGAAGGCAAATAAACAAGCTGTCTCTTATACACATCTGACGCTGCCGACGA
>JAHRVG010000080.1 GCA_019090795.1 Paracoccaceae bacterium
ATGCGCCCGCCCGGCAGGTTTACCTGTTACAGCGCAAAGCGCAAAAGCTAGGTAAGGGTTTGGGGAAAACAACCGGCTGGATTCATCGTACAACTTTGAAAATGATGGAAGTGGAAATGGTAGGTGGCGTGAATTACGAGGAAATCACCAGCGAGGGCCTGCGCATTAGCACTGGCGAGGCTCGTGAAAACCCACAACTGTTAGAGGTGGATACAGTTGTGCTGTGTGCCGGACAATTGCCGGAAAGAACGCTGGCGGATGAGCTGAAAACCATGGGCAAAACACCCCATATCATCGGTGGCGCGGATGTGGCGGCGGAGCTTGATGCCAAGCGGGCAATTAACCAAGGTTCAAAACTGGCCGCCGCTCTTTAGGATAATTCATCCATCACAGTGGTCAGCGCAGAGCTAATCCCCGATTCAGATAATGCATGTCCCGCGTCCGGCACCACGACCATCCGCGACGCGGGCCAGCTATCGTGCAGATCAAATGCGGTCTGCGGCGGGCAGATCATATCATACCGGCCTTGAACAATAGTACCGGGGATATGCGCTATCCGTTGCATATCTTGTAAAATCTGCCCATCTTCACGCAAAAAACCGGCATTGCTGAAATAGTGGTTCTCAATCCGTGCAAAAGCCAAGGCATAAGAGGAAGGTACCGACCCGCGGGTCGGTTTTGGTTCCAGTACCGCCAGCGCACTTTCCCACTGGGTCCAGGCACGGGCAAAGCATATTTGCGTATCTTCGTCCCCATGTTCCAATCGCTTGGCATAGGCGGCAATCATATCGTGATGTTCATCTTCAGGCAGGAGTTCGGCAAATCGCGCCCACTCCCGAGGGAAAAAACGGCCTGCACCACCACCGTAAAACCAGCTCAGTTCTGCCTGTGTCATCAAAAAAATGCCGCGCAGCACCAGATTTGTCACCCGACTGGGGTGCGTTTGCGCATAAACTAATGACAGGGTTGCGCCCCATGAACCGCCAAAAACAATCCACTTTTCGATACCCAATTCTTCACGAATCCGCTCAATATCCGCGACCAAATCCCATGTCGTGTTATTTTCAACGCTGGCGTGAGGCTTGGAGCGCCCACATCCACGTTGATCAAACAGAATCACACGGTAAATTTCGGGATGAAAAAAACGCCGCATTCCGGGGCTGCATCCCCCCCCCGGCCCGCCATGCAGAACCACCACGGGAATACCGTCTGGATTGCCGCACTCCTCGACATAGATCACATGATCGCCGGGAACGGACAGCATCCGGTAATTATACGGTTGGATCACCGGATAAAGCGGCCGATAGGCGCCTATTTGACTTTCGGAATTTCGCATGATTGGTCTATATGGTTAAGTGACTCCCGTCGCAGACATTGGCAGTTTGAAAGCGAGAACGCAAATGGTATCCGCAACAACAGTTGACCCTCAAGAAGTAGCAAAATTCGAAGCTATGGCAGCCGAGTGGTGGGATCCCAACGGCAAGTTTAAACCACTGCACATGCTGAACCCGTGCCGACTGGATTATATCGTTGACCAGATCACCGCCAAATTCGGGCGCGACCCGAAACAAATTAACAGCCTGAAAGGTTTGCGTATCCTTGATATCGGGTGCGGCGGTGGGTTGCTTTCTGAACCCATGGCCCGTTTAGGAGCCGAAGTTGTGGGTGCTGATGCAGCCGAAGGCAACCTGCCGGTGGCCCGCATTCATGCAGAACAATCCGGTTTGGATATTGATTACCGACACGTCACCGCCGAGGCAATGGCCGCAGATGGCGAGCAGTTCGACGTGGTGCTAAACATGGAAGTAATTGAGCATGTAGCCGATCCACAAGGGTTCCTGACCGCCTGCCAGCAACTTCTGAAACCGGGGGGGCTAATGATCTGCTCGACGCTTAATCGCAATCCCAAAAGCTTTATGGTCGCGATTGTCGGTGCCGAACACATCATGCGCTGGCTGCCCAAAGGCACCCATGAATGGCACAAGTTTATCACCCCGGACGAGTTGTTTAACCTGATAGACAAGGCAGGCCTGACACCAGTTGACCGCAAGGGCTTCGTGTTTAACCCGATCCTGTGGACATGGTCTATTTCAGATAAAGACCTGAGCGTAAACTACGTCACCGCCAGCACCAAGCCCGCCAAGGCGGGTTAGAATTTAACTTGAGCATATTAGGGCTCCAGTATCTGCCGCAGGTCACGCAGAACTGGCAGGATTTTTTTAATCTCCTGCGTCCCGATCCTGTTCACGGTCTTCTCAAACAGGGGCCGAACCGCACGCATCGCCTGTTCGCGCGCAGCCTCACCCGCCTTGCTGATCGAAACCAGTTTCTTGCGGGCATCGTCCCAATCAGGCCGAATATGAATATATCCCGAAATTTCAAGCTTTTGTAGCGTGTTCGTCATCGCCCCTTTGGTCACATGAAAGGCTCTTGCCAGCTGTGCAGGGGTTCTTTCCCCAGTGCTGGAAAGGTGGTTCAAAACTGAAAAATGCGACATCTCCATACCCTTAGGAAGGGTCCGCGATAGGCCGCCTTTGATCATCTGTTCCGCCGCAACCACTTCGCTAAACAAGGCAATTGCGAGATTGGTGTCCGTTGAATCATTCCCCATTTTGAATCATCCGGTAATCGCGATCATGTTTCAGGGCCGGAATGCGGGTGCGGGCTTGTTTTACCTCGGCAATATCCAGCTCGACAAGAAAGACACCGGTTTCAATGCCCGCATCCAGCAGCACCCGCCCCCAAGGATCAACCACCATGGAATGGCCATAAGTTTTACGCGGCTTCCCGGTAACAGCGTCATGGGTTCCTGTCTGTGCCGGGGCCAAAACATATGCCCCGGTTTCTATGGCACGGGCGCGCAAAAGAACCTCCCAGTGCGCCGCACCGGTGACGGGCGAAAATGCTGATGGAACGGCAATCAGTTCCGCGCCCTGTTGAGCAAGTTTTCGGTACAAATGGGGGAAACGCACATCATAGCAGATTGTCATGCCCAACATTGCGAAATCCGTTTGGGCAACAACCGCCGTTTTCCCCGGGCGATAACCGGCGGATTCGCGGTAAGTCTCGGTTTCCGAGACCTGTACATCAAACATATGAATCTTGTCATACCGCGCGACTGGCACACCCTTGGGGGACACCAGAAAACTGCGATTCACAAATCGCCCATCCGGATCTTCCGATTTCAGCGCTAAAGAACCAATCAACAGCCAAATACTGCGCTGTCTGGCCAGAGCGCACAGCGCTTGTAGGGTTTGGTCGTCGTCCTCATCTTGCAGTACATCGTTTTGTCGCGCACGGCTGGATGAAACAACATTCGTCACCTCTGGCGTCAAAACAAAACCAGCCCCGCGATCCGCCGCCTCTGAGACCAACGCAAGTGTTTGGGCTAAATTCGCCGCCGGATCATCGCCGGAATTGAGTTGTATTAAGCCAACTGTCAGGGTCATTCGGCTAGCATGGCATCCAGTTTGCCCGCTTGTTCCAGTGCATACAGTTCATCACAGCCCCCCACATGCTCGTCACCAATAAATATCTGCGGAACAGTAGTCCCGCCATTGGCGAGCTGCACCATTTCCGCACGTTTGGCAGGTTTGATCATTACGTTGAACTCGATAAATTCAACATTCTTGCTTTTCAAAAGCCGCTTGGCAGCATGACAGAATCCACAGATCGGTGTGGTGTATATTTCAACTTTTTTCATAGGGACGCTCCGTTCCTGAATTTAGAGGTCTTATACCCCGTTATTCAGACCGTGCAACGCGTGCCAGCACCACCACATTCACATTTGTAGATTTGTTAGCCAAACAAGCCTCGGCGCAAGCACAAAGAGTGGCCCCCGTTGTCATCACGTCATCCACAATCAGCACAGGGCGATCCGCCAGCCGACCCGCTTGGCTTGGATTGATTCGAATCGCATCGCGCTGGTTTGCAAACCGTTCCTCACGGGTCATTTCTTTTTGCATCACCGTGGGGCGAATGCGCTTTAGCCCATCAGGTATGAAAGGCAGCCCCAGCTTTTGCGCAACAGGTTCTCCCAAAGCAACGGATTGATTGAACCGGCGAGAGAGCAATCGCCGCCAATGCAGTGGCACCGCAGTTACAATTGTCTCAGGCGTCACAAGTTCTTTTGCTGCTTGCGCCATCCAACCGGCCGCTGGCAAAGCCACGTCCATCCGGTCGCCGTGCTTCAAAGCCAGCACCATCCGCCGCACCGGCCCTTCATAGAGAGCAACCGCGCGACCACGTCGCCAAGAGGGTGGAAACCTATGGCAGGCTTCACAAAATGCGTGCTGTTCATCCTCTTCTCCGGGTAAGGGGACACCACAGGACTCACATACCAGCCCAGCAATGAAATGCGCTTCCGGCCAACATGTCGCACAAAACCGCGCATCTGCCTCGGTATCCTCACCACAAGAAAGGCAACGTGTCGGATAAATAGTTTTCAGCAAGCGGTTCAGGATGGGCTTAACCTTTCAAAGCGTTTTGTTTAGGACAAAGGCAGGAGATTCCAATGCAACCAACACCGAACCTTTTTGACCCAACCGCCCGACAGCAACGCCGCGCGCGTGCGGCCAACTCTGATCCATCAAGCTGGTTCTTGCATGAAATCGCCGCCGACCATGTTTCAGAGAGACTGAAAGAGATTAATAGAGTCTTTACAGATCCGGTAATTATTGGCTGGAAGGCCTCCCTTTGGGCGCAAAAGCTGAATATTGATGCCCGTTGCATTCCGGACCAAGAAGTTCTGGACCTGCCCGAGGGTCAGGCAGATCTGATTATCCATGCCCTTAATCTGCATTCCGCCAACGATCCTGTCGGCCAATTGATCCAGATGCGCCGTGGATTACGCCCTGACGGGTTGATGATTGCCGTGATGTTTGCTGGCGAAACCCTACATGAGCTGCGCGATGCCTTCACCCAAGCCGAAGCGCAGGTTGAAGGCGGCATTAGCCCGCGTATTGCCCCAATGGGAGAGATTCGCGCCCTGGGCAGTTTGCTGCAACGGGCCGGGTTTGCCCTGCCTGTCGCTGATACGATATTGCTGGATACCAGCTACAAGACACCCTTGCATCTGATGCATGAGCTCCGCGCAATGGGAGAAACAAATATAGTCGCCGAGCGGCGTAAATCAGGATTGCGACGCGACACCTTGGCGGCAGCGATAGACCACTACAATTCGCATTACTCTATTGAAAACAACCGAATAGCTGCCAGTTTTGAACTGGCTTTCCTAACCGGATGGCACCCCGCAGACAATCAGCAAAAACCGCTAAGGCCTGGATCAGCGACAGTATCTCTGGCCGATTTCCTGAATACCCAGAGCACCTAAAACCTGACAATTGGACGAACCTTCAAACACACTATAAGAATGCCCGCATGATACCAGAAAGCTCTCCCACCGCGCAAACGCACCCGTCATCCGGCAAAGTCGGTGTGATCATCTCCAATCTCGGCACACCGGATGACACCGGTTACTGGTCGATGCGCCGGTATCTGAACGAGTTTCTATCGGACCAGCGGGTGATAGATTATCCACGCTGGAAATGGCAACCACTGCTGCAACTGATTATCCTGAGCAAACGCCCGTTTTCCTCGGGCAAAGCATACCGTAGCGTCTGGAACAATGACCTGAATGAAGGGCCGCTGCTGACCATCACCCGTGATCAATGTATCGGTTTACGTAACCGGCTGGGCGCCGCTCTTGGCGACCAAATCGAAGTTGATTTTTGTATGCGCTACGGAAACCCCTCAACGAAAGATGTAATCGAAGGGTTGAAGGCCAAAGGCTGCGACCGCATCCTGTTTTTTCCGCTTTACCCACAATACGCTGCCGCCACGACTGCGACGGCGAATGACCAAGCCTTTCGCACGTTAATGGAAATGAATTGGCAACCAGCGATCCGCACGGTGCCCGCTTATTTCAACGATCCGATGTATATTCAGGCTTTGGCCAACTCGGTTAAAGCTGCCTATGCGAAACTGGATAGCAAACCGGATATTCTGGTCACATCTTACCACGGCGTTCCCATTCGCTACATCACCGAAGGTGACCCCTATCACGACCACTGCCAAGCGACCACACATCTGTTAAGGGAAAAGCTTGGCTGGCAGGAGAGCGACATTACAATCACTTTCCAGTCCCAGTTTGGCCCCGAAGAATGGTTGAAGCCCTATACTGTTGAGGAAGTTGCCCGTTTGGCAAAAGCAGGGAAGAAGCATCTCGCCATCATGGCGCCCGCGTTTTCCTCGGACTGTCTGGAGACACTGGAAGAAATCAAGGAAGAGATCAAAGACAGTTTTATTACTGCAGGTGGTGAGAGGTTTACCTATATTCCATGCCTAAACGCCACAAACGAACATGTCGATATGATAGCGGATATTGCTCTGCGAGAGCTACAAGGCTGGGTTAAACTGCTCTAAGGCGTTTCGCGTTCTATTTGGATCAGGCTATTATCTTGGGTATCGAGACAGCACTTGTGAAGCTACTGCGGTCGACCGCCAAGGTGATTCATAAGGAACAAAACCGCTCTCTAACCTGTGTATTTTTCGACTGGTAGGCCCTCAAACACACGATCACCAACTTTGATCGCAATTAATCCATTCTCAAGGCTCTTGAGAAAAAGCCCCTGAACAGCAACACAACTGCCGATAATGATTGTTCTATACACCTTTTAACTCCCCGGAACGTGTACAATTAAGCAAACTATGGAAGAAAACATAGCGACTTACTACAACAATTATATTAATAAAAAATTCATAACAGGTATTTTACTTCAAAGCCAATCCCGCAGAACCGGTATCAGAGGCACATCTGCTGGCGGCATTGGGTATTGGGACAGCTGATTGGCGCGTACCCAAACAAGTTCCTGATCCTCCAGCCCACGGGGAATTCCTTGCCATTTTCTACATGCAAATAGCGGCATAAGTAGATGAAAATCCTTGTAATTATGGCTCGCAAAGGTTAGGGGGGCAAGGCAGCTCTGCCATGTGTCAATGCCCAGCTCCTCTTGCAATTCACGGATCAGCGCCTGTTCGGGTGTTTCTCCGGGCTCCACTTTGCCCCCGGGAAATTCCCACAACCCGGCCATGGATTTCCCCTGCGGCCTTTTTGCCAATAGAACGCGCCCGTCCCTGTCAATCAAGGCAACTGCTGCAACCAGAACGATCTTCACGATCGGTAATCTGCATTTATTTGGATATACCCATGGGTGAAATCACAAGTCCAAACCGTAGCCGCACCATCGCCAACACCCAAGTCAACACCCAGCTTCAATTCCGGCCCCTTCATGTAATCAACACCATCCTGTTCGCGGTAACTCTGTGCCACCCAGCCCTCTTCGGCCACCAGAATATCGCCAAACCTGATCGACAGGCTGTCACGATCCGCCTGTTCGCCAGATTTGCCCACCGCCATGACAACTCGCCCCCAATTAGGATCTTCACCAGCAAAGGCAGTTTTAACCAAAGGCGAATTCGCAATGGCCAAGCCGACCTTATGGGCCGAGGCATCCGACTGCGCGCCCGTAATCGCGATTTCGATAAACTTGGTGGCGCCTTCTCCGTCCCTAACAACCTGATGCGCCAAATCCAGCATGACACCGTGCAGCTTGCCCGCAAATTCTTTGGCAGCTTTACTGGCAGTGGATCTGATCTCGGCATTGCCCGCCGCGCCAGTCGCAAAAACCAGCAATGTGTCGGAAGTAGATGTATCACTATCAACGGTAATACTGTTAAACGTGGTCACCGTAGCGGCTGACACAATTTTTTGCAGTACTGCTGAATTGATCGCCGCATCGGTAAAAATATACACCAGCATCGTTGCCATATCGGGAGCAATCATGCCGGAACCCTTGGCAAATCCGGCAATCTTAACCATTTTGCCATCCAGCTCCAACTCGACGCAAGAACCCTTGGCAAAAGTATCGGTGGTCATGATTGCCCGCGCAGATGCCTCTGCGCGATCTGGCGCCAATTCGGTGCCAAGTTCGGCCAGTTTCCCGGTAATTCTATCATGTGGTAACGGCTCTCCGATAACACCGGTAGAAGAGGTGAAGATATTCCCGCTGGATGTCCCCAACACCTGCGCCGCCGCCTCGCAAACTGCTTTTACAGAACCATCTCCGGCTTTTCCGGTAAATGCGTTTGCATTGCCTGAATTGACAACCAGCCCCAACGGCTGTGAAATCTTGTCCTCTTTCAGCAACGCGGCCAGTTTGGCCTCGCAATCCAAAACGGCCGACGAACGAGTTTTAGAGGTGGTGAAACTGCCCGCAACACTGCTGCCTGCTGCAATTTCAATCAGCGCCACATCATCACGGTCTTTGTATTTCACTTCTGCCGACCCAGCGGCAAAGCGAACACCCTGAATAACCGGAAGGGATGGAAACCCCGCCTTGGGGGCAAGGGGTGAAACCGCTGGTAAATCCCGCTTTGCCTCAGCTCGCGCCAACTTCTTACGCAACCGCTTCAACCGTCCCTGCAATTTTTTCACAATCGGGTCGTCCGCATCTGACACGTCTTTTTCCGCCATTATCTTTACCCCATCCCAATTGCAATCAGTCCAGTAATTCCGTTTGCCGAATAACCGAGGGTTCGATCGTAACATCGTTACGAACGATTTCGGCATCCGCTTCATACTTCGCAATAGCTTTTTTCAACGCCGCATCCCGCAACTCTTCCTCAATCTCCCCGCGCACATCTTCAAGTGTCGCCGAAGGCACTTCACGGGTTTCAAACAGCTTGATAACATGCCAGCCGAATTGCGTTTTAATCGGTGCGGAAACACCTCCTAGCGACATTTCTTTAACTGCATTTCCAAATTCAGCGACCATATGTTCCGGCGAAAACCAGCCAAGATCGCCGCCCCCTGGCCCCGACGGGCCGGTCGATTTCTCTTTGGCTAGTTCAGTAAAATCAGCGCCATCAGCCAAACTCTCTATCAAACCTTTGGCTTCCTCCTCGCTTACCACCAAAATATGAGAGGCTTTATACTCGGTCTTAAATGGTTGATCCCCGTATTTAGCATCAAATGCCGCTTGAATCGCAGCATCCCCCGCTGCCGCATTTCCAATTTTTTTCAGCACATCCCCTGCCAGCAAAGCGCGGGTCTCATTCTCGATCATTATCTTCATCTCAAGCGAATCCGCATCCGCACCCGCACCGATTGCAGTCTGGTTGATCAACTGGTCCAGCACACCCTTGAACAAATCCACATCCGCGATCGCCTGATATTGCTCCGGCAGCCGTGCCGTCAACGCGATGACATGGCCCACTGTGATTTCCGTTCCATTGACCGTCGCCAACACAGTTGCCGCTGTCGGCTTGTTTTGCGTCGAACCCGCAGTCCCTATTGATAGAATGCAGACCGTTGCCGCAAAAAGATGTTTCAAATTCATAGAAATTCCCCAATTCTCGCCCAATCTCGGGCAGTCTACTAAAGTATTTGTGTGCTGCAACCCATGTGCCAACATTGACAGCACCCCATCACCCGCTTACATGCCTATCTGGCATGTTTGTTGCGACAGGTACGCTTGCGATCTACATAGGCGGTCAAACTGGGATCGACAAGGTAGTAGATTAAAGGCCCTTTCAGCTTTACGCCAGTTCTTGCCGGTATTAGTCTCCGGCGCAAAAGTATGAAAACGGAGCAGATATGCTGGGCTTTGGCGCATTGACCAAAAAGGTGTTTGGCACCCCGAATGATCGTAAAATCAAGACGGTGCAATCGTTGGTGAAACAGATCAACGATCTGGAACCGGAGTTTCAGAAACTCTCGGACGAAGAGATAAAGGCGAAAACCACAGAGTTCAAATCCCGTCTCGAAAACGGCGAGACGCTGGAAGATCTGCTGCCCGAAGCCTTTGCCAACGCACGCGAGGCGGCCGTCCGCTCCCTTGGTTTGCGCCCTTTTGACGTACAATTGGTAGGCGGTATTTTCTTGCACCGGGGCAACATTGCCGAAATGAAAACTGGCGAGGGTAAAACCCTGATGGCCACGATGCCGGTCTACCTGAACGCCCTGACAGGGCGCGGTGTTCACGTTGTGACCGTGAACGACTATCTGGCAAAACGTGACGCCGACTGGATGCAGCAAGTCTACAGCTTTCTTGGCATGACAACCGGCGTTGTCTATCCAAACATGGACGAAGCCGAAAAGCTGAAAGCTTATCAGGCCGATGTGACCTATGCCACCAACAACGAACTGGGATTCGACTATCTGCGCGACAACATGAAGTCGGAACTGTCGGAAATCTGCCAGCGTGACCACTATTTCGCGATTGTGGATGAGGTCGACTCGATCCTGATCGACGAGGCCCGCACCCCGCTGATTATTTCCGGCCCTGCCGAAGATCGCTCTGAACTGTATATCACCATCAACAAACTGGTGCCTTTGCTGACCAAAGAACACTACAGCTTGGACGAAAAACAGCGCAGTGCGGTTCTGACGGAAGAGGGTAATGATTTTGTCGAGGAGCAAATGCTGGCAATGAGCCTGCTTGCCGAGGGCCAATCGCTTTATGACCCCGAAAGCACCACCCTGGTTCATCACATCACCAACGCCCTGCGCGCGCATGTGCTGTTCAAGAACGAAAAAGACTACATCGTTAAAGATGGCGAAGTTATGCTGATTGACGAATTCACCGGTCGGATGATGGCCGGGCGTCGCTTGTCTGAAGGGCTGCATCAGGCGTTGGAGGCCAAAGAAGGCGTCGAGATCAAACCCGAGAACGTAACGCTGGCCTCTGTAACCTTCCAGAATTATTTCCGCCTCTATGACAAGCTGGCGGGCATGACCGGCACGGCCCAGACCGAAGCAACCGAGTTTATGGAAATCTATGGGCTGGGTGTTGTGGAAATCCCCACGAACCAACCCATCGCGCGTATTGACGAAAACGATGCGATTTACCGCTCCGCAAAAGAAAAATTCGAGGCCGTAGTCGAGGAAATCGCCCGTGCCCATGCCAAGGGCCAGCCCATCTTGGTTGGGACAACCTCTATCGACAAATCCGAATATCTTTCCAGCCTGCTGAAAGATACGGAGCTTCTGAAGCGCATTGCAGAAAACCTGCGCAAGCGAGCGGACGAGATGAAGAAAGAGGAAAACAAGGCCAAGTTCATCGCCGACGCGGAAGCTGTCGATAAAATGGCCCTGTTGAAAGACGGCATCCCCCACAACGTTCTGAATGCCCGTTTCCACGAACAAGAAGCCCAGATCATTGCCGATGCTGGCCACCCTGGTGCGGTGACAATCGCTACCAATATGGCGGGTCGTGGCACCGACATCCAGCTGGGTGGTAACGTCGATATGCGCGTGGCGAACACCTTGGCCGAACAAGGCGAAGGCGCTGATGAGGCCACAATCCGCAGTAAAATTGAGGCCGAAGTTGCTGAAAGCAAGAAAAAGGCCCTTGATGCCGGTGGTTTATTCGTTCTGGCCACCGAACGCCACGAAAGCCGTCGTATCGACAATCAGCTGCGCGGCCGTTCTGGCCGTCAGGGTGATCCTGGTCGTTCCTCATTCTTCCTGTCCCTAGAGGATGATCTGATGCGGATTTTCGGCTCTGAACGTCTAGACAAAGTACTCTCGACTCTTGGTATGCAGGAAGGCGAGGCGATCATCCACCCTTGGGTTAACAAGTCGCTGGAGAAAGCCCAAGCCAAGGTTGAAGGCCGCAACTTTGATATTCGCAAACAGTTGTTGAAATTCGATGATGTGATGAATGATCAACGCAAGGCCATATTTGAACAGCGGTTCGAAGTCATGGAAGGTGACGACATGTCCGGCGTGGTAAAGGACATGCGCGATCAGGTAATTGACGATCTGGTTGACTCCAACATCCCCGCCAAAACCTACGCCGATCAATGGACAACCGAAGCCCTTTACGGTGAAGTCATCCAGCACCTCGGCATTGACGTTCCAATTATCGAATGGGCTGAGGAAGAAGGTATCGACGACGCGGAAATCCGCGAGCGGCTGTATAAGGCAGCGGATGAATTCATGGCAGCCAAAGCAGCTGACCTTGGCGTTGAAAACATGCGCAGTTTGGAAAAACAGTTACTGCTGCAAGTGATCGACGAAAAATGGCGCGAACATCTGATCACACTAGAGCATCTGCGTTCAGTTGTCGGCTTTCGTGGTTATGCCAATCGCGACCCACTGAACGAATTCAAAACCGAAGGGTTTGAGCTGTTTCAGGCAATGCTGGACGGGTTACGCGATGACGTTTCCTCGCGCCTGTCGCACCTACCCAGCAAGGCCGAGATTGAAGAACAGCAACAGATGTATATCGCCCAAATGCAGGAACAGGCCGAAGCAATGGCACAGGTGCAAAATGGTGGCGCTGCCGCCCCGCAACCAACAGAACCTGAAGCCGCGTTTGATGAAAACGACAAATCAACCTGGGGCAATCCGGGCCGCAACGCATTCTGCCCTTGCGGTTCCGGCAAGAAATTCAAGCATTGTCACGGTAAACTGTAATAGCGAATATCGCCCGATATGAACCTCGCCCCTGCGGCGGGGTTTCGATTGCGGCAGTATTGTGGCGAGGTTAACTTCATAAATTCAACAAGATGTTGTGGAATCTTTATGTGAACCCACGACAACTAGAAGGTTGTTGCCGTTCTTCCTCAGAATCCTATTTTCTTCACTTAATGGCAGATTATTTTCTCCAAATATTAAATACTTATCGGGCATTCCTAACAGAGTATCGGGCAATGAAACTGAATGACCGCACATTAACAGCCATCACCGCGATTTGTCTTGCGGTTGGTGTCGGTGTTGCCGGGATATTCCTGCGCACGGATCAGAGCATTTCTTCAAGCGATGCATTTGTTGCGGCACAACTCCAACAACCAGCGCCGTCCATAATTCAGCAAACGACACTTCTGCCCACAAGCATCTCGCCCATCAAACCGGCCCCCTATTCTCCTTTTTCCATCCCGAAAGCAGACTGGGAAAAACGCGCGGCTGAACCAAGAACCAAAGTGTTTGCATCCCTGACGCCGTCAGGACAAAAGCCAACCTCCGTAACCCGTGTCAGTTCACGTATCCCCGCAGATATTTGCAACGTCAACCTGAACGCCACACCCAAACGCGCAGCGCGTGTAAGCTTACAAATCATTGCCCGATGCCACCCCGGAACCGTTGTCACAATTGAACACGCCAGCTTGCGGTTCCGGGAAATGCTCGATTCCAATGGCGAACTGTCCCTGATCGTTCCCGCTTTCGCCGAGTTCTCCGAATTTGATATCACCTTGAGAGATGGCACCAAGGCAACCACCGCTGCATTCATTGCCGGATTGTCCTCGCTAAACCGCATCGGCATTTCCTGGTCGGGCAATAATGAGACCTTTCTGCACGCCAGTGAATCACAGGCACCCGAGGATCACGTCTGGCGCGGGCAGCCCCGCTCCTTTAGGCAGGCCCTGCTAGAGGGCGGCGGCTATTTGACCCAGCTTGGCGACCCGACATTGGAGAATCCTGCTTTTGCACAAATTTACAGCTATCCGACATCCGGCATCCAACAACAAAAATTTGTCGCCCTCTCCGTTGAGATACGTCAACAGGCGGACAATTGTGGCGACATGCTGAAAATACAAACGGCCCGACATAACCCACAATCGGGCGGGTCAAATGCCCGTCTGCTCGTCAACCTGCCTGAATGTGGTAGTATGACTGATAGTCTGGTGTTGAAAAATGTTGTCAAAGATATGAGAATGGCCCGATATTAACCGGTAGGGCCTGCCATGAAAATCTTCAACGCGATCAAACCATCCCTTTGGGCAACAGCAATTTCCAGCCTGATTTGTGTTCTGGTACCCCTCAATTTATCCGCACAGACCGTTGTTTTAAAATCGAAAACAGGCAACATCCGCATTGACGGTAAATTGGTAGAATTTGACGGTGAATTCTACAGCGTGGAAACCGATTTGGGTATCCTGACAGTTGACGGGCGCACCGTTAACTGTACCGGCGACGGATGCCCTTCTGCCAGCGATTTGATTTCCCGCTTTGGCATATCTGGCGCTGGTGAACTCGGCAAAACGGTCGTTCCGGCATTGCTTGAAGCATTCGCGTTATCACTTGAAGGCGAAATCACTGCTTTGAATTTTTCTGCCAACGGCCAAACCATGAGCGTTCGCGATCTGGCCAATCAGGAAGTGGCTGAAATCACCATATCGGTGAAACCTGAAAATGTCTCCTTCGCTGATCTGGCCAAAGGCGGCAACCTTATTGCCGCCACTTCGAGGCTTCCAACAGACCCGGAACTGGCTGCACTTAAAACCACTGACCTTGGCGATTTGATGGATGGCAAACAGCAACAAATCATGGCGATTGACGGCATTGTTGCGGCGGTTTCACCGGTAAACCCGCTCGACACCGTGGCATTGGAGGATTTGCACAAGATTCTGACAGGCGAAATCTCAAACTGGCGCGAAATCGGCGGCCCTGATGTGGAAATCGACCTCTATTTTCCCGGCAGCATTCCCGCGTTCAGCGCAACGCTGGCGGCATCACGGCTGGCACTGGAGCCGGATCAGATTTCGACAAAGGCCATTCGTCTGGATACTCTGGCACAGGTGGCGGACGCTGCCGCTGGCAATCCCTTCGGCATTGGCCTGACCAACTTTTCCAACCTCAGAAATGCAACTGCCCTTGGGCTGAAGGGGAATTGTGGAATTTACTCTCTCCCTTCTGTTTTCACCTTGAAATCAGGTGGCTATCCGCTGACATATCAGCACTATTTCTTTCACTCAAAACCAAAACTTCCCCTATTTGCCCGTGAATTCCTCGATTTTGCCAAATCCGATCAGGCACAGAACGTCATCCGGGGGCTGGGTTATGGTGATCTGGGTATCAGCGCCTTGTCGCTGGATCATCAGGGGTTGAGGTTGGCCAACACCATCGGCCAGTCCGAAAATGAAATGCCCATCGCAACCATACTGGAAATGGTACGGCTGCAAAATGGGGCCAAGCGTCTATCTACAACCTTCCGGTTTATAGCAGGCTCCAAAACGCTGGATGCTCAATCCCTACAATATGCTGACCTTCTGGCTAGTGGATTGATTTTGGGAAATTATGCCGACAAACAAGTGCATATTATCGGCTATACTGATGCTGCGGGCAGCTCCTCCCAAAACATATTGCTCGCTGAAAAGCAGGCGAAAGCTGTGCACACTGCCTTGATCGCGGCGGCCCCCGAAGGCAGCCTGGATGATGTTGGCTTTCTTGTCAGCGGTTATGGTGAATCATCGCCGCTGGCTTGTGAAGATACCCAAGCCGACAAGCAAACCAATCGCCGCGTAGAGATCTGGATCAAAGACCGTTAAACACATAAAAGGCGACCAGTTGGCCGCCTTTTTGCCCGATAGCCCCGCAGGGTTTTATCATCTGTAATTATAAACGCGGGTAGTCTTGGTTGTGTGATCGGCAACACATTTTTTACCATAATATGTCACCCATCCGCCATGGCTCCACCGCTTGCGCAGGCAATGCTTTGGTTTGGCCGTGCGGGTGATGATAACCTTTTTTTGCACCACGTTCTTTCGTTGCCCATGATGGTGAGTATAACGTGGAGGCGCGACATAGCGCTTTGTCACCACCTGCTGTGGTTTATTGTGGCTGGATGCAATTGCGCCAAAAACAGCAAGTGCCGTTGCACCGATCATAAAGTTATCAAGATTACTGCGGGCCGCAGCCTGTGGTGCCAAGATCGGCGCTGCAGCAAGGGCGATTGCGGTAATCCCGGTGATTGTCAGTGTACGAAACATGGTATTTCCTTTCAGGTGTTATGCGATCAGTCGCGTTCTGTGACCAACATGGCCGCATCTGTTCATGTCAGGCAATTACAGGGGCCAGTTATCCGATATCCGCACTGTTTCCGGCGATTGATATTGAATAACATCGCTACAAAAGCCAGATATCTAGCTATGAAACAGTTCAACAAAATTCTCAGAACCGGCGCGATTATGCTGGCCCTTGCTGTCCCTCAGGGCGCGATGGCCCAGAACGTTTGTTTCGTCGATTATAAGGCAAAACAGGCCGACTCGGCGGGTTTACAACTTCACTATGGTGTGATGCGTCTGCAAGGGCCTGCCTGTTCCAATACTGGCACCTTGGAAAAACGCGTGGCAAAGCGTATTGCTGGGGATAACTGGGTATTACTGCGGGTGCTGTCGCAGTTCGATAAATCCGGTGCAAAACAAAGGCGTGCGAATGCAGGACAATACTTCCTCCGGTATTAAATTGTTAGGGCTACTCAAGCCGCGTTCGGTTGTCGTGTCCGGCTCGGTTCTGGTGCTATTGCTGTTGCTGGTCACGGCTGTTGTGCTGTTCACAACACTGCCCGATGCCAATGTGTTCAACGATCGTGTGGAACGCATATTTATCGAAAACGATGCGCTAACCACGGGCGAGCAGATCAAACTGCTAGAAATTTTAGCCCAGTCCGGCACTTCCTTTGCGGATGTACTGCAAGGGTACCGCTACATTATCTTTGTGCTGCTGGTGCTGGCCTCCGCCCTGCTGCTCTCTGCGCTCTATTTCCTGAATGCCAACTACGGTCTGTCACGGCGCATGGTAGAGATCGAGGCGCACGGCATCCACATAACCAGCCTAATCGTCAGCCGCGACGAGCGCCTCGTGCACATTAACAACATGGAATTCTCCCTGACCGAGAGCATTTGCGAAACCCTGTCTGTGCTCTGCGAAGCCCGTCTTGATGACGAAGTTATTTCCGGATCTGATCTGGAAGCAATGATAACAGGCAAACGCGCGATAGATTGTGACGAAGCCGCGGGCGCCACCCGCATAAAACGCTTGCGCGATCAGCTGGGAAACCAGTTAATTTCGCAATTGCTGGTAAAGAACATCAGCCGCAAGGGCTATATGCTGGCAATTGATGCGGATGTTATTCGAATGCTGTGAGGGTCACCCCCGCCCATGCGGTTCCAGCCAATCAATCACCGGATTAACCGGAATGATCCGATTCGGGTTAATCGTGTCGTGACTGTAGTGATAATGCCGCACGATATGCCCGAAATCCACCGTCTGCGCCACGCCGGGCCATTGATACAGCTCACGCGTATAGGCCCATAGGTTGGGCATATCCACCAGCCGGTTGCGGTTGGTTTTGAAATGCAAGTGATAGACCGGGTCAAACCGAAACAGGGTAGTGACAAGACGCCAATCAGCCTCGGTAATCTGGTCACCCATAAGGTAGCGCTTCATGGAAAGAAGCGCTTCCAGCCAATCCATCGTTTCAAACAGCGCCGCAACCGCGTCATCATAGGCAGCCTGTGTCGTCGCAAAACCACACCGGTAAACGCCATTGTTGAAAGTGGAATAGATCCGGCTGTTCACCATCTCTATATTGCCCCGCATATGATCAGGCCAGAAATCCAGTGTATTGCCGGTAATTCCGTCAAAGGCCGAATTGAACATCCTGATGATTTCAGATGATTCGTTGGACACAATCGTACCCGTCTGCTTGTCCCACAGAATTGGCACCGTAACCCGCGTGGTCACATCCGGTTGCGCCCGCTGATAGATTTCGCGCACAAACAGACTGCCATACAGGCTATCCCCCTGCGCCGCGCCGCCATCCGTTTCAAATGTCCAACCTTCGCCCAACATATCGGGATGCACCACATCAACGCTGATATGATCCGCCAGCCCCTTTAACTGACGAAAGATCAGCGTCCGGTGCGCCCAAGGGCAGGCCAGCGACACATACAGGTGATAGCGCCCCGATTCCGCCTTGAAACCACCTTTGCCATCCACGGTAATCCAATTGCGAAATTTGGCCTCCGACCGCTCAAAGCTGCCAGCGGAATTTTTGGTATCATACCACTGGTCGCTCCATATCCCATCAACAAGCAGGCCCATCACATTCTCCTTTGCATTTGACACCTAATGATAGCGCGGCAAGCTCCAATGCAAGGAAAAATCCCGCCCATATTACCACACGTAGCGGATTGCACTCCCAGTTTTCCCGGTTTATAGGTGAAAGCGACGATGCCCTTCGGGGCCGGAGAGGTGTTTTGTTGATGTGTCGACCCAATTAGGGGGCCAAATGCAGAATCGTCAAACCAAAGCGGCTGCCTTTCCGCCATTAAAACCGAGAAAGGAAACGCGATGAAATTTACCCTGACATTTGTTGCCCTGTTGGCTACTGCATCAACTGCAAATGCGCATATCGGCCATTTGGGCGAGCTTGCCGGTCACGGCCACTGGTTGGCGGCTGGTGCATTGGGCGCTGCAATCGCCCTTGCAGGCTGGGCCGCGCTGAGCGGCAAAAAAGATGATAGTGAAGTCGAGTCTGAAGAAGAGCTCGAAGCGCGGGAAGCCTGAAGTCATGGTTGACAAAATCGGAGTGATGATCTGCGGACATGGTTCCCGCAGCCAAGCAGCTGTTGACGAATTTGCAGTGCTGGCCGAGAAACTACCCGCCTATTTGCCCAACAACTGGGCAGTTGATTACGGCTATTTGGAGTTTGCAAATCCGGTGATCCGCGTTGGGTTGGACAATCTGCGCGCCCAAGGCTGCAACCGTATTCTGGCTGTTCCCGGCATGTTGTTCGCGGCAATGCACGCCAAGAATGATATCCCGACGGTGTTAAACACCTACGCCGAAAAACATGGCGTTAATCTGACTTACGGACGCGAGCTGGGCGTTGATCCCAAAATGATCGCTGCCGCTGGTGCGCGGGTGCAAGAGGCTGTGGAGAATGCGAATTCTGAACATGGCGAAATGGAGCTGTCAGACACGGCACTTGTGGTTATCGGCCGCGGCGCCTCTGATCCTGATGCAAATGCAAACGTCTCTAAAATCGCACGGATGTTGTGGGAAGGCATGGGCTTTGGCTGGTGCGAGGTTGGCTACTCCGGCGTAACCTTTCCACTGGTGGAACCGACCCTCGATCACGTGGCCAAGCTGGGCTATAAACGGGTGATCGTATTCCCGTATTTCCTGTTTACAGGTATCCTGATTGACCGCATTTACGGCTTTACCGACAAATGTGCGGAGAAATATTCCGACATCCAGTTTATCAAAGCCGGTTACTTGAATGACCACCCGCAAGTGCTGGAAACATTCGCAGAACGGATCACAGAACAGATCGGTGAAATCATCCCACCCACTTGTGGTACTTGCAAATACCGCACACAGGTGTTGGGCTTTGAGGCTGAAGTCGGCGCGGTACAAGAAAGCCACCACCACCACGTCGAAGGACAAGGTGCCGCCGCGCCCGGTGCCACAGTAGAAACCTGCGAATTATGCGATACATTCTGCACAGGTGAATGCCGTCTCGATATGGATCATCACCATCATCACGAGCATGACCATTCACACGATCATGGGCATGAGCACCACCACGATCATTCGCATGATCACGCCCACCCCGAATATCCTCATGCCAAACACCCCCACGGCCCCGAAAGCGCGAGGCGCAAGTGAGCGACCGCAAGGGAACTCCAAACGGTGCGGGCCTCCCCCAAGGGGAAGGCACCTTGCCGTATGGTGCGCTCAGGTATGAGCGCGCGCCTGCTGCAATCTATGCGCAAAGCTTTGAAACCGTACGTCATGAAGCACGGTTAGAACGCTTTGATACGGAAATGCAGCGGCTGGTGATCCGGTTAATCCATTCGTGTGGAATGGTTGATGTTGCGGATCGGTTGGCGTTTTCTAAAGGCGCCTATCTAGCTGGCCATGAGGCATTGCAAAACGGCGCGCCAATCCTGTGTGACTGCGAAATGGTTGGTGCCGGAATTATCCGGCGCTATCTACCTGCGGATAACGAGGTAATTGTTACCCTGAATAACAACGGTGTTCCTGCGCTGGCGCAAACAATTGGCAACACCCGCACCGCTGCCGCTGTGGAACTATGGCGCGAACACATTGATGGTGCAGTTGTCGCCATCGGCAATGCACCAACAGCCTTGTTTCATATGCTAGAACTGCTGGATCAAGGCTGGCCAAAACCCGCCTGCATTTTGGGCTTTCCAGTAGGGTTCATCGGTGCCGCCGAAAGCAAAGCAGAACTGGCAGCGCGCCCGCGCGGCTGCGAGTTTGTCGCCCTGCGCGGGCGGCGGGGTGGCTCTGCCATGGCTTCTGCTGCGGTGAACGCACTGGCTGCTGGCCTGCCCGAGGACAAAACATGAGCGCCTGGCTCCATATTGTCGGTATCGGCGAGGACGGTATCAACGGCCTAACCCCCGCTGCACGTGCCGTGGTCGAGGCTGCCGAAGTCGTCGTTGGCGGGGGTCGCCATCACGACCTCTCGAAAAACGCAAATGCAGAGCGTCTGGCCTGGCCCTCGCCCTTCAATGCCCTGATCGACACTCTGCAACTGCATCGTGGCAAGCGGGTAGTGGTATTGGCGACGGGGGATCCGCTGTGGTATTCCGTGGGCGCCCGCATTGGCCGCTCCATCCCACCAAGCGAGATCACCTATCATCCCCAGGTTTCCGCCTTTCAACTGGCCGCCGCACGAATGGGTTGGTCGATGGCTGATCTGGAAACGCTGACGGTACATGGCCGCCCGGTTGAACAAATGATCGCCTTTATTCAGCCAGACCAAAGGTTGTTGATCCTAACCACCGGTGCGCAAACACCTGCCCAGATTGCCGCCTTTCTGAATGCACGTGGTTTTGGCCAAAGCAAGATGACTGTGTTGGCGGCGATGGGCGGCGAAAATGAGCAGCGGTTTGAGGGGATAGCGGAAAGCTGGAACCACGAGGTACCTGCTTTTAACACCCTAGCGGTGGAATGTATCGCAGCGCCGGATGCGGCGCTGTTGCCACGGGTGCCGGGCCTTTCAGATGATCTGTTCGCCCATGACGGCACCATGACCAAGCAAGAGGTCCGCGCCGTCACCGTAGCCAAACTAATGCCGATGCGCGGTGCATTGCTTTGGGATGTAGGGTGTGGTTGTGGTTCGGTCGCTGTTGAATGGATGCGCGCCGCCCGCTATGCCCGCGCTGTCGGCATAGAGCCACGCGCAGATCGCCGGGTATTTGCGGCACAAAACGCCAGTGCTTTTGGGGTTCCCAAGCTGGAGTTGATAAACGGCACGGTGCCGGATGCGCTGCACGGGTTGGACGCACCGGATGCTATTTTCATCGGTGGCGGGCTATCGCGCGAAACATTCGATCATTGCTGGCAGGCACTACGCCCGTTGGGGCGGCTGGTGTGTAATGCTGTAACATTAAACAGCGAGGCATTACTGGTATCGCTGTATCAGGAACATGGCGGCGCGCTGGTTAAACTGTCGGTGGACCGGGCAGAACCGCTTGGTGGGTTAACTGCATGGAAACCACTGCGCCCTGTGACCCAATGGAGCCTCGTTAAAAGATGACCGGAAAATTATATGGCGTGGGTCTGGGGCCGGGCGACCCTGAACTGATGACGCTAAAGGCGCATCGTCTGATCAGTACGGCAGATGTGATTGCTTACCCTGCACTTGAAACCGGCGATAGTTTCGCCCGCTCCATTGCGGCGGGAATCATTGCCGAGACGGTTGAAGAAATCGTGATCCCAGTACCCATGACGGTGGAACGCGGCCCCGCACAACAGGCGTATGACGCTGGTGCACAGGCAATAGCGGAGCGCTTAAAGGTGGGCCAAAATGTGATTGTTCTATGTGAGGGAGACCCGTTTTTCTATGGCTCGTTCATGTATCTGTTTTCGCGCCTGTCCGAGCAGTTCGAGGTCGAAGTCGTTCCCGGCGTGACCTCAATCACCGCCTGTGCGGCTGTGCTGGCTCAACCGCTAACCGCGCGCAACGAGGTGCTGACGATTATTCCCGGTCCTATGGCAGAAACACTGATGCAGGAACGGATCGCTGCGGCAGATGCTGTGGCTATTATGAAGGTTGGTCGACATTTACCCAAAATCCGGCGTGTACTGGAACGGTTGAACCTGTCGCAAAACGCTGGCTATGTGGAACGGGCAACACTGGAAAACCAGCATGTTTCATCCCTCTCGGATGCCCCCGAAAAAGCTCCCTATTTCTCGATGATTCTGATCACTAAAGGCGAAGACCCATGGCTGTAACACCCGTTGTATTGTGCCTCTCTAAATCTGGTGAGGAAGTGGCGGCCAAGGTGGCCGCGATCCTTGGCGCACCCATTCACGGACGCGAAGGGCGCGTCACCCAAGCGGACGCTTTCTTTCCAAATGCCCTGGAACATGTGCGCGCCCTGTTTGCCGCAGGCACCCCGATTGTGGGGGTTTGTGCCGCAGGTATCTTGGTGCGCGCCGTGGCCCCATTATTGAATAACAAGCGTTCCGAGCCACCCGTTTTGGCCTTGCCCGATGATGGTTCTACAGTAATTCCGCTGCTGGGTGGGCACCACGGTGCGAACCGTCTGGCACGTCAGATTGCCGAGGGATTGAAAACACACGCTGCGGTAACGACAGCAGGTGATGTAGCATTGGGGGTCGCTTTGGACGAGCCGCCATTGGGATATCGTCTGGCCAATCCACAAGACGCGAAATCAGCAATGATGGCGATGCTGAACGGCGGCGGCGTTTCGGTTCAGGGTGCAAATATCTTTGACGTGGAAGAAGCGGAAGATGGCGCCGTGACGCTGGTGGTCTCCGAGGCTCCACAAGAAACGGCGGAGACCAAGCTGGTCTATCATCCGCAACAATTCGTCCTTGGGCTTGGATGTGCGCGCAGTTGTGATCCGGTGGAATTGTGGGATTTGGTGCAAGCCAACCTTGCAGTAAACAACATTGCCGAGGGTGCTATTGCTTGCGTTGCATCACTGGACCTCAAGGCCGACGAACCGGCAATTCTGGCGGTGGCAAAACGTCTGGATGTACCGTTTCGGGTATTCACTGCTGGTGAACTGGAAGCGCAGGCGGATAGGCTGGCAAACCCTTCTGACGTCGTTTTTGAAGAGGTTGGGTGCCATGGCGTTAGCGAAGGTGCAGCGCTGGCGGTGGCCAATGGTGTACTTGTTGTGGAAAAACAGAAAACCGCAAATGCCACCTGTGCTGTGTTGCGTGCCGATCAACCAATCTTGGAAATGGCTGGCCGCCCACGTGGCAAGCTGTCAATCATCGGCATTGGCCCAGGTCAGCATTCTTGGCGCACGCCCGAGGCATCCGCCTTGGTGACAGAAGCCGAAGAGCTGGTTGGTTACGGCCTCTATATTGACTTGCTCGGCGCGATTGCTCACGGCAAGACCCGCTCCGATTTTCCGCTGGGTGGTGAAGAAGATCGCTGCCGGTACGCTTTAGAGCAAGCAGGTAAAGGTAAAAACGTAGCGCTTATTTGTTCAGGCGATGCGGGTATTTACGCCATGGGCGCACTGGTGTTCGAACTATTGGATCGCTCAGAACAAGAGCTAGGCGTTAGCCAAGCAGCGCGTCGAGTGGAAATCGTATCTACACCGGGTGTATCCGCGCTGCAAGGTGCCGCTGCGCGTGCAGGGGCGCCTCTGGGCCACGATTTTTGCGCTATTTCGCTAAGCGATCTATTGACCCCACGTGAGGATATTTTGAAACGCTTAAAGGCGGCAGCAGAAGGGGATTTTGTGATTGCCTTTTACAACCCCGTTTCCATACGCCGCCGGACCTTGCTAGCAGAAGCCCGAGACATTCTGCTACAACACCGCCCTGCGGATACACCAGTAATGCTGGCTTCCTCCCTTGGGCGTCCAGAGGAGCACATCCGTTATCGACGACTTGATGAATTGCAGGTCGATGAGGTGGATATGTTGACGGTGGTCTTGGTCGGTTCCAGCCATTCGAAACTAGCACAACTGGGGGAAGGCCCCCGCATGTACACACCGCGCGGCTATGCCCGGCGGATTGATGGCGATTTGGCCGAAAAGGATACAAAATGACCGTTTATTTCATTGGTGCAGGACCAGGTGACCCCGACCTGATCACAATTAAGGCCAAAGCCCGGATTGAGGCCTGCCCTGTCTGCCTGTTCGCTGGATCACTCGTGCCAGAGGCGGTCGTCGCCTGCGCCCCAAAAGATGCCATTGTCAAAGACACGGCTGTAATGACGCTGGATGATACGCACGCAGAAATCCTCGCTGCCCACAAGCGCGGCGAAGACGTCGCACGGGTGCATTCGGGTGATCCATCACTTTACGGTGCAATCGCCGAACAGATTCGCCGTCTGCGTGCCGATGACATCCCCTTTGAAATCATCCCCGGCGTACCTGCCTATGCGGCAATGGCAGCCAGCATCGGGCAGGAATTGACCATCCCTGAAATTGCCCAATCTATCGTTCTGACCCGCATGTCCATGCAATCTACCGGAATGCCCGCAGGAGAGACGCTGGAAAATTTCGGGCGCACAGGGGCAACACTTGCGATCCATCTGGCAGTGCGCAACATGCGCGAAATTGAACGCCAGTTGATCCCCCATTACGGCGCTGACTGCCCCGTTGTGGTGGGCTATCGCGTCAGCTGGCCGGATGAATTAATCATTCGCGGCACCCTTTCGGACATTCGCAAGAAAGTGCGCAAGGAAAAGATCACCCGCACAGCTTTGATCCTTGTGGGGCCAGCATTGGCCTCAAGCCATGAGTTTGTTGATTCAGCCCTGTATGACGCCAGCAAGCCGCATGTTTTGCGCACTGTTAAGGGTGTTGATCTGGTTGAGGATCATAATACCTAAAACCTTGCCGGTTTACCTTGATATTAGATACTTCGAATTCCCCTATTCTTTGGGGGGATTCGAATTCTGCCTTTCCTGAAAACACTTTTGGCCCGCTAATTTTCGTACCGTCACAATACCTTCAACAAACTTGTGTATGCAGCTGATAGCAAACCAAGTGGAAGGATTCGCTGATGGATACCTATATCGCACCGGAAATACTGGCCTGCCTGCATGGGAAATCCGTTTGCAGGCATGTTGACAGCGCGACAGAATTACCATCGCCTGAACTTGATTCTTGGGCAAGTAGCCCCGTTGCAGAAATCGGAGATTACCGAGCTATTCGCAAAATACTTGCAAGATTCTTTGAAAGACTCCTCATTGTAAGCAAGTTAATCCCTAAAACTCTCTAACGAGGTATTACTTTTCCCAAAACCTTCGAATGCGGGTCTCCTAAACACAGGTGAAGCCTGAACCGGAGGACTGCTCGATGATCCAGACACCCTATCTTTTGTTCTTGGGCGATGCGCCCGATACTCTTGCTGCCAAAGTTGCCCAAGGCATCAAGGACTGGCGCCCCGATGCCTCTATCGGACAGTTTCGGCTGGAGGGCTGCAAGGCCGACATGGGCTTAACCGATATGACAATAGCAGAGGCAAAAGAGGCCGGAGCAAAAACGCTTGTGATTGGCGTTGCCAATCGTGGCGGAATGATCTCCGAGGCATGGAAGGATGTATTGGTAGAAGCGTTGGAGTTGGGCTTTGATATCGCTTCGGGCCTGCACAACCTGCTGAATGACGAACCGCGTTTGGTTGCCGCCGCCCAAACCAACGGCTGTTGGTTGCACGATGTGCGCATCCCGACCGCTGCTTATCCCATTGCCAATGGCAAGAAACGCACGGGTAAGCGCTGTTTGGCTGTGGGCACCGATTGCTCCGTGGGCAAGATGTACACGGGCATCGCGATGGAACGCGAAATGCTCGCCCGCAAGATGAAAGCGACCTTCCGCGCCACAGGCCAAACCGGTATTCTAATCACTGGCCAAGGAGTACCATTGGATGCAGTCATTGCCGATTTTATGGCAGGCTCAGTGGAATATCTGACTCCCGACAATGACGTTGACCATTGGGATTTGATTGAAGGGCAAGGCTCGTTGTTTCATGTCTCTTATTCCGGCGTCACCATGGCACTGATCCATGGTGGCCAGCCCGATGCGCTGATCCTGTGCCACGAACCGACCCGTAAACACATGCGCGGCCTGCCCGAATACACACCGCCATCATTGCAAACGCTACGCGATACGGTTCTGCCAATTGCCCACGTCAGTAACCCCGACTGCAAGATTGTGGCAATTTCCGTAAACACTCAGCATCTGGGAGAGGGAGAGGCCATCGCCTATTTGACAGAAGTAGAGGCAGAAATGGGCTTGCCAACTGTTGACCCCTTCCGCCAAGGTGCCGGACGTTTGGTAGATGCACTGGAAGCTATGTAAAGGGATGCCGCCTATGAAACTGACCGTAACCGCCGATGTGTTCAAACTGGCGCAAATGTTCACCATATCGCGCGGTTCCCGTACTGAGGCAAAAGTTCTGACCGTTGTCATCGAACAGGACGGTGCGAAAGGCTGGGGCGAATGTGTGCCTTACGCGCGATATGGCGAAACCTTGGAGAGTGTAGCGGCGCAGATCGAAGGCCTATCGTTACCACTTACCCGCAAAGGCTTACTAAACGCCCTACCCGCTGGTGCCGCCCGAAATGCGGTGGATTGTGCGCTTTGGGATCTGGAAGCCAAACAGGCCGGCAAACCCGTTTGGGAATTGGCCGGTCTTTCTGCACCAGGGCCAGAAATCACTGCCTATACTCTGTCACTAGACACCCCCGAAAAAATGCAGGCTCAGGCCACTGAGCATGCTTTTCGCCCCCTGCTGAAGACCAAACTCGGTGGAGGCGAAACCGACATTGCGCGGATCGAAGCGGTGCGCAAAGGTGCCCCCAACGCCCGTATTATTGTTGATGCAAATGAGGGTTGGACGCCAGAACTCTATGAATCCCTAGCGCCTGTTTTAGTGCGTTTGGGGGTTGAGATGGTGGAACAACCCCTGCCGGCAGGCCAGGATGATGCCTTGTTAACGCTCGACCGGGTTCTTCCGGTTTGCGCCGATGAGAGCTGCCATGATCAGGGTAGCCTGTCCGCACTTAAGGGCAAATATGATATGGTGAATATCAAGCTGGACAAAACCGGCGGCCTGACCGAGGCCCTCGCCCTGCGGGAAACTGCGCAAGCGATGGGCTTTCAGGTTATGGTCGGCTGTATGGTTGGTTCGTCGCTGGCCATGGCCCCCGCTACGCTTGTAGCCCAAGGTGTGGCCGTAACAGACCTTGACGGCCCGCTATTGTTGGCACAAGACAGGGAAACACCGCTGAAATTCGACGCGGCAGGGGTTTACCCACCTGTTGCCGCTCTCTGGGGATAAGGAAAATACCATGAGCCGCACTGTATTCTTGAACGGGGAGTATATGCCCGAGGGAGATGCCAAAATCTCGATCTTTGATCGCGGATTTCTAATGGCGGATGGCGTTTACGAAGTTGTGTCTGTTCTGGATGGTAAGTTGCTGGAATTTGGTGGCCATCTGGCCCGCCTTGAACGCTCGCTCAGCGAGCTGGACATGGGCAAGCCAAAGGATTTCGACAAGTTGCTGGAAATTAACCGCGAATTGGTAAAGTTGAACAATATCGATTCTGGTCGCGTTTACTGGCAAATCACCCGTGGCGCCGCAGATCGCGATTTTGTGTATCCAAAGGATGCAGAGCCAACGCTGGTGCTGTTCACACAGGTTGCTGGATTGATCGACACCCCAGCATCCAAAACCGGCATCAAAGTGATCTTTGCCGAAGATCAACGCTGGGGCCGCCGTGATATTAAAACTGTGCAATTGCTCTACCCGAGTATGTGCAAAATGATGGCCAAAGCCGCAGGCAAAGACGATGCTTGGCTGGTTGAAAATGGCAAGATCACCGAAGGGTCATCGAACAACGCCTATATTGTCAAAGGCAACCAGATCATCACCCGCGAGTTGTCCAACGACATTCTGCACGGCATTACCCGCGCATCCGTTCTGCGACTGGCAAACGAAGCCCAGATGACAGTGGTTGAGCGCTCCTTTACCGAGGCCGAGGCCCGCGATGCGGATGAAGCCTTTATCACTTCGGCCACGACATTCGTGCAACCGGTTGTAGAAGTCGACAATGCCAAAATCGGTGACGGCACACCCGGCCCGATTGCTAAACGGTTATTGGAAATCTACATTGATGAAAGCCGCAAAACCGGCAT
This sequence comes from Paracoccaceae bacterium, assembly GCA_019090795.1. Classification (GTDB taxonomy): domain Bacteria; phylum Pseudomonadota; class Alphaproteobacteria; order Rhodobacterales; family Rhodobacteraceae; genus Amylibacter. The sequence goes on from JAHRVG010000080.1 coordinate 27,960, forward strand.
CTAGTGACAAGGGGTGCTCCCGCGCCTTTACGATCTTGCGATCTTAAGTCTTGGGCCGTGCCGGACGCTGCGCGTCCGGCGTCAGCGATTCAATGTAATGCGGTTATCTGTTTTCAATAGCTGCTCTACACAGGCTTTCTCGGCCATAAAATCATGAGGAACCTGATCCGCACGGCGACGCCCTGACAGTGACAGGCTGGCGAAGAAATCAAACCCATAGAGCTCAATTTTTGCCGCCTGTGAACGGGCCACCAGATCAATCAGCATCATACCCGTTGTCGGCGGTGCCGATAACCGCGCCCTCATCCGCTCCCACTCTGCCACCGGATGCAGATAAAAACCGTGCCGCACCACAAACCGGTACCGCAAACGCTTGCGCTTTTTTGCCATCCACAGCAGGCGTTCTGGCTGGCGTTCGAATATCAATCCCTCGGCCACGGGCATAGCCAAAGCCAGCCAATCGGTCTTGCTGCCGTGAGATTTCACGCTCGGCAAAGGTGCTGCATGCATGCGGATCACAATGTCTGCCTGATCAATCACCGCGCCAAAACTCTGTTCGCTCAGGGAGCGGGCATTGCCAACAATGGCAACGGTTTTTCGATCCAACTCGGCTTGCAGATCATCCGGTGAACAAGTCAGGCCTTGCAAAAACTGCTCTCCCTGCAGCCATTTGCGCAGGGTGAAACTGAACCGGTTCATGGCACCAACTCCAGCGGAGTAAGCAGCTGTTCAAAAAGCACATCCGTATTGGTCTTTCCAGCCAATGCATTGCGGGCATTTTCAATTTGTATCATGCGGGTTTCCACATCCAGAAGCGCCAGAATTGCACTTGCCAGCATGGTGCTGTCCTGGACCATTACACACCCGTTGGCATCCTCTAGCATCTGATATTCGGCTGCAAAATTTTCCACGTGCGAGCCGGAAATAATGGCAGAGCCATAGCCAATTGGCTCATACGGCGTATGGCCCCGTTTGGGCACCAATGAGCCAGCCACAAATGTGACTGCGGACAAGCGATAGAACAATCCCATCTCGCCCAGTGTATCGACAAGATAAACTTGCGTTTGCTTGTCCGGTTTCTCTGATTTAGATCGCCGCTTACAGCGCAATCCAGTGGCATCAATCAGCTTGGCAACCTCATCCCCCCGTTTGGGATGACGCGGAGCAAGGATTAGTTTCAGGTCTGGAACATCTCGGCAGGCTTGCGCAAAAGCCGCCAGAATCACCTCGTCCTCGCCCTTATGAGTAGAGGCGGCGAGGATGGTTTTATCATACGAAAACACCTGCTGTAATCGCGTTTTCTCAGGATGTAATCCCTCATCCGAATGCAGTGATTTCAGGTTCTGAATAACTTCGATCCGCGCGTCCGGCACCCCCAAGAATGCAAAGTTTTCGGCGCTCTTTGCATCTTGACAAAAACACGCCCGAACCCCGGCAAGCATCTGCGTCCCAAAACCGGTCCCCCCCCAACGGCCTGCACTGCGATTTGACAGGCGGGCATTAACAAACACCACAGGGATGTTGCGGTTTTTTAGCATTATCAGCCTGTTGGGCCAAAGCTCGCCTTCGATATTTATGAATGCCTGTGGTTGCCAGTGATCCAGAAACCGGTTCATTGCGCGCCGCGTATCCATTGGGGCGGCCTGCAACGTCAGGGGTAAGTCGCGCCATCCAGCGGCAAGATCAAGAGCTGCTGTGTTATTGGTGGTCACAAGAATTTGGTGACCGCGATGACGCCGACCCAGATGTTTCAGTAGCTGCTTTACCGACTGCAATTCCCCCACACTCGCGGCATGCAACCAAATCACCGGCCCTTTGCGGGGTTCGGTGGCGTTGCCAAAACGGTTGCGCGTATAGGCCTTGCTATCTTTCCCCAGCATCAACCGCACAATTGAAATAAGCGGAAACCATGAAGCGATGCAACATTGGTAAAAAATCAACATCCCCACCTACCTGCGTTTCCAGCGGCGGTGCAACCAATACCATTGACCAGGATTGGCATGAATGCGCGTGGCCAGCCGGTTATTGAACTCCACCATCATCTGCTTGGCGTCAGTATGAGGAATTTCTGCCTCAAACTCCACATCAATATCTATACCGTTTTCACGGCGCAGACCAAAAGCAGGGACCAATGGGATCTGGTATTTCAATGCCAGTTCCGCCGGGGCCAATGTGGTATCAGCGCCATGGCCTAGAAAGGGAATTCGGGGGCCTTCATAAACCCATTGATCCGGCAGAATTGCAAAAAACCCGCCCTTACGAATGTGGCGCACCATCGCCATGGTGCCCACACGCCCTTTGGCCACGGTTGGCGCGCCCCCGCAAAGAATACCCTTCAGGAAATACCGCTCATACCACGGGTTGTTGTTGGGCCGATACACAGCCCCCGTTTCCATGTCTTTGGATTTCAGTACATGACGGATTGCTTCCCATTGGCCGAAATGGGCTGACACAATAATCGCGCCTTTGTCTTGCGCGCGGGCGGTTTGCAGCGCCTCCAGGCCGGGGCCAGAGGTGTGAAACCGGTCGATTTTTTGGCAAAACTCGCTGTTGTGCAGTATTTCTGACAGGGTGCGCCCGGTATTACGGCCCACCTCGGTTGCAATCTTGTCCCGCTCGCTACGGGGCATATCGGGGTAAACGCGGGTCAGGCCTTCTTCGATCCGGTTGCGAAAAGGCGGCAACCAACGGGTGCCAAGACCAAGAATCGCGGCAGCAAGGAGGCCACGGGCATCAAACGGCAACAGACGCCCCACCGCCAAAAGAACGGCAATTGGCACGAATTGCAGAAAATGCACTGCCTGTTTTGAAACTGAAGTTTTCATGCGACGCCGTTGTTGTTGCAGAGCCGTTTTAAGGCAAGTCACCGGCAGGGGAAACCACTCAATTCGGCGGTTGTTAAGCCCTTGTCAACGTGACAGTATTTAGGAAATCGGGGCAGACTAACAAAACAAATGAATGAATCCGTGACATCCAACCCAAAGCAGTTGTTGGCCGAAGTCTTTGGCTTTTCCGACTTTCGTGATGGGCAGGAAGAAATTGTTAACGCAATCCTGCAAGGCAAGAACGCACTGGCGATTATGCCCACGGGTGGCGGTAAATCCCTGTGCTTTCAACTGCCTGCCCTGTGCCAAGACGGTGTAACGGTGGTGATTTCCCCGCTCATTGCCCTGATGCGCGATCAGGTGCGTGCCTTGCGCAGTGTCGGGATTGTAGCGGGTTCCCTAACTTCTGGAAATTCCGAGGAAGAGACCGAGGAAGTATTTCAGGCGCTCGAAGAGGGGCGGCTCAAGCTGCTTTATATCGCGCCGGAGCGCCTTGCAAATCCGGGCACCCTGCGCTTGCTGCGTAAGGTCAACACCCGCTTAATTGCGGTGGACGAAGCCCATTGCGTAAGCCAGTGGGGCCATGATTTCCGGCCTGACTATCTGCGCATTGGCGATTTGCGCCGTGCCCTGAACGTGCCTTTGGCCGCCTTCACCGCCACTGCCGATGCGGAAACCCGCGACGAAATTGTTGCACGACTGTTTGATGATCAATCACCCGAAATTTTCCTGCGCGGTTTTGATCGACCCAACCTGCATCTTTCCTTTGCTCCAAAAAATAACCCGCGTCAGCAGGTTCTGAAATTTGCTGCCGCGCGCAAGGGTCAATCGGGAATTGTTTATTGCTCGTCGCGCGCCAAAACGGAAACGCTGGCGCAGGCCCTGCGCGACGAGGGCCATCTGGCGATTTCCTATCACGCTGGCATGGAACGTGACGACCGCAAACAGGCCGAGATCCGGTTTCAGCGCGAGGACGGGTTGATTGTTTGCGCAACGATTGCCTTTGGGATGGGCATCGACAAGCCGGATATCCGCTGGGTAGCCCACGCTGATCTGCCAAAATCAGTTGAATCCTACTATCAGGAAATTGGCCGCGCCGGGCGCGATGGGGCCCCCGCCGATACGCTAACGCTTTATGGTGCCGACGACATCCGCCTGCAACGGTCGCGCATCGACGAAGGACTAGCCCCGAGCGAACGCAAAGAGGCAGATCACGCGCGCCTCAATGCTTTGCTTGGTCTGGCCGAGGCCCGACGCTGTCGTCGCAGGGTATTGCTGCGCTATTTTGGCGATGAAGTGACGGGCTGTGATAATTGCGATCTCTGCGCAAACCCGCCTGAACTGTTTGACGGCACGGTGGCGGTGCGCAAAGCCTTGTCAGCAATATTGCGCACGGGGGAATACTATGGCGCCGGGCATCTGATTGATATTCTGCTGGGCAAAACCACGGATAAAATAGTCGGACGCCAGCATGACCAACTGCCCACCTTTGGCGTTGGCAAAGAATACGATCTGCGCCAATGGCAGGGTATTTTCCGCCAAATGATGGGCTATGATCTGATCCGCCCCGACATGGAACGTCACGGCGCATTGCGGATGACCCCAGCAGCACGGCCCATTCTGCGTGATGAGCAAACGATTGAATTACGCAAGGATACCATCGTCAAGGGCACCGCGAAAGGCGCGCGGCGACAGGCAACTGTCAAAGCGCTGGTGACAGAAGAGGACGAGCCGTTGTTATCCGCGCTCAAGGCCAAGCGACGCGCCCTTGCAGATACGATCAATGCGCCAGCTTATGTGGTTTTTCCCGACAGCACCTTGATTGCGATGGCCACTTCCAAACCCCGAAATCTGGATGATTTCGCCGGGCTTGCCGGTGTTGGAGCCGTCAAATTAAAGCGCTACGGCAAAGCCTTTCTGGAAGTGATCAACGGTGCGATTGAAGAACTGCATCCAGCACGGCAAAAACTGGCAGGCAAAACCTCGGGGGGGATTTTTGACCGTTTACAACAGGCACAGCTGGAACTGGCCAAAGGGCCGGAGGGGCATGACAAATTAATGAGTTGTTCTAACAACACTTTGGCCAAGATCGCTGAATTGCAACCCGACACGATTGCAGCGATGGAGCGAATTCAAGGAATGGGGCCTTTGAAGGGCGCTCGTTTTGGTGAGGCATTTTTAAGCGTGCTGAAAAGTGTTTAGCCCTCTGCCCAAGCCCGTTTGGAGCACAGATCAATCGCATTGCATAAATCACACTTGGAAATTCGCGGCAGAATGCTATTTGTTCGGGGATCAGATTATCTAGGGGACCATAATGCTGGCCGTAATTTCACCTGCTAAAAAACTGAACTTTGATCCTGCACCGGCTGAGGTGGATTCCAGCCTGCCCGAGTTTCAAACCGATGCAAATCGCCTAAACCTGATCGCAAAAAAACTGAGCGTCTCGGAGTTGCGCAGCCTGATGCACATCAGCGAGGATTTGGCAGATCTGAACCGGAAACGGTTTCTTGCATTCAGCAAAACCTCTGACCAGCAGAACTCCAAACAGGCGATGCTGGCTTTTGCCGGTGACACCTATACCGGCTTGCACGCAGAGGATTTCGATGCGGCAGATCGGGCCTATGCACAGGATCACTTGCGGATATTGTCAGGGCTTTACGGGCTGTTGCGGCCTTTGGATCGCATGCAGCCCTATCGTCTGGAAATGGGCAGTCGATTGGCAAATAAGGCTGGTACAAACCTGTATGCCTATTGGGGCACGCGGCTTGGTCAGGCACTGGACTTGGCCTCTGGTGGCGCACCAGTCGTTAATCTAGCTTCGAACGAGTATTTCAAAGCGGCAAGCCAGAAGACAATGAAATCGCCCGTTATTGCCACTGCATTCAAGGAAGACAGTGGTAGCGAGCTGAAAATGATTGGCTTTTTTGCCAAGAAAGCGCGTGGTGCGATGGCGCGCTTTATCATAAAGAACCGGGTGGAAACGCTTGAGGGGCTGAAAATGTTCGATCTGGATGGCTATGGCTTTCGCAGTGATTTATCCGATGAAACCGCCCTAGTATTCACCCGCAAGGCCAGCTGATTTCCTAACCAAAACAGCCTTGGCAAAACCAGCCTCCTGCTTGCGGACCTTTGGTCTGGAATAACCATAACCTGTCGCCCCTGTCGGTCCCTACCTGCCAGTAATCCCGCGTACCGCTGCGCCAGTTCGGATCATCCAGCCACCATTCCGGCGCGATGCGCTCTGGGCCGACGGCGTGCCGGGTGTGAAATGCCCGATTACGCCAACGGAAACTTGTTGGCGGTCGGGCTGTTGATTCATATTGCAACGCCTCGGGCGGAAACAGAAAGATCGGGCGCGGCAAAGGGCCAACCTGCCAGCCTGTTGCACCATCCACATAGGCGGCTGCCATTTCTGTCACGGTTTTCTCTGGGATGTGGCTGTCAGCCGGATGCAAGCGGGTCATTGACTCCAGCCCGCAACGCGCCCCGATACGCCCCAGCAAATCCGCCAGCGCCGCATCATCATCCCGCAACCGCCTAGCCTGCACCATAGCCCCTGCATGGCCACTGTGCTGGGTCTGGGTCAGAGGTTCGGTAACAAAGGCCTGCAAACGCATGACATCAATGCCAAAACCGGCATCAGCATCGGGCAGGCGCAGGGTCATCATCGGGCGGATACGATCCGGATCATGGCTGGGGCGGGCAAGACCGATTTCCAGCAGCTGCATTGTGTGGTCAGTGCGAAACAGGGTCAAACGCAGCTTGCGTGTGCCCCGTCCGGCAAGGCGCAGCTTATCACAAAGCGGCCCTAGTAGACGATCAAAACCGGCAGCGAGATCCTCTTGCAAGCCAATAGGGTCAGGCAACGACAGGCGGGTGGCAAAATGGAGCGGGGCCGCTGCGGGGGAAACCGGCTCTGGCTCACTGCCCAGTGCCTGATCCAGTCGCTGCACCACATGGCGGCCAAAACGACGGGCCACAGAAGCACGGGGCAGGCCAGCCAGATCGGCAACGATGCGCAGGCCAAGACGGTTGAGGTTGGTGCAGACATCCGGCGACAACCGCAATGCCGCAACCGGCAAGCGGCCAATCGCATCGCGGGTTTTTCCCGGCGCAGCAATATCGGGCGGCGGGTTGTTTTGCACGACCACCGATGGCGCGGGCCCGCCCCGTTCCCAATTGCGCCGCTTGACAGCACGGGCTCGGGTTGCACGGGCCTCTTGGTCAATAGCATCGCCAGAGCGGTGCATCTGCGCGCCCTTTCCGGCAAAGCGGGCCAAAGCCCATGCGGCCCCAACGGTATCCGCAACACCAAGACGCGCCGTCAGGTGCAGAGCTTGCAAATCCTGATGGACCTGTTCAGCCAAAGCCGCCTCTCCGCCAAACAGATGGGCGCAGCCGGATATATCCAGAACCAACGATGCCGGGGGTTCCTGCGACACCCACGGGGAATATTTTCCAGCCCAACGCCGCAATTTAACCAGAAAATCATCCTCTAGCTGCAGATTGGCTGGAGCAGTCAGCAATTCCGGGCAAAAAGCACGGGCATCTGACAGGGATTGGCCAACAAACAACCCCTCAGTACATGCCTCTGGTGACAGGTTGGCAATGGTTTGAGCATTCTGGTTCTGCGCCACAATGGCAAGTGGTTGCGTGACGCGACCACGGGCATTCCGCAACACCCTTTCAGCAGCGAGATGGGGAAACCAGAGCGACAGGATACGGCGACGGGGCATGTTAGATATTTTAGTTCATGATTTGTTCTAACAAATACATAACCCAAAAGGCAGAGTCGAGTCCCCCCTATTGATTGTCCAGATAATCGCGCAGCCCTTTGATCGACGGGAAAAACAGCGCCCGTTTTCTGCGCCCCAAAACACCGGCCTTGCGCATTCGGCCCATTTCACGCGCCACAGATTCGCGGCTGGAAAAGACATATGCAGCCAACTGGGCTTGCGTTGGCGGTTTTTCAATCAACGCTTCATTGTCTTTTTGATGCATCTCCGCCAATTCCAGCAGCTTTTCTCTCAGCCGCTTGTCCGCAGATTTAGCATTGAAATCAATCACCCGTTTATCAAGGCGTCTCAAATGTCCCACCAGCAAAATCAACAGGTTATAGCTCATATCCGAATTGGACTTTAGCAAATCACGAAACTGTTTGGAGGAAATACGCCCGATAATGCAATCGGTTTCAGCAATCGCATCACTCGATCTTGGGGCTTCGTCAATCGCGGAAAACTCACCCAGACAATCCCCATTTGACAAAGTCAGAAAAGCAACCTCACGCCCGCCATCCGTATAGATCGTCGCCTTGACCGAGCCGTCAACGATAAAAAATACCTCCTGTCCGACGTCATCAGCAGAGATCAGGAAATGTCCAGACCGGTACTGTTTTACCGTCCAAAGCGCAGAAAGCTGCTCCCAGCTGGCCAGATTAATCCGGCCAAGAAAGGAACCTTTCGGAAAGGTCAATTCATTGCGTTGCATATCATTTTTGCGTGTTGTTTAGTGTGAGGGTAACGGAGTTTCGCCGAAACTGGAAACAAAAAGCATCGTCAAGTAATGCCTAAATGGCTATTTAAGAGCTGCTTCCAGAAAACCGCCTTGCTTCCCAAGGTGTAATATGGCTTTTGGCGCATGTGGTCCCGTGGCTCAACTGGATAGAGCAGCCCCCTCCTAAGGGGCAGGTTACTGGTTCGAATCCAGTCGGGGTCACCAAAAAACCCAATAAAATATGGCGCTTTTACAAGTGGTTGTGCAGAACCTTGCGGAACTTCACGCAAGATCACGCGGCGATGTAGGCCGCGAGAGGCTAATTTCTGTACAAAACCTGTACAAAATTTTCGCGACATCACCCCTTTTGAGGCCTTCCAATGAGCTGGCGCGTAGCTAATGAGTGCGCCGAACGCCGGTTCGGCAGCGCGGCCCGCAAGCAGATCATCATGTTTCTTGCCGACAAGGCGAGCGACGACGGTTCAGGCATCTGGTGTTCCAAGGGCACAATACAACGACACACAGAACTCGGTGAAAGCACTGTGAAGCGGACGATCAACGATTTCCTGAGGGAAGGCATCTTGATCGAGACAGGCCGCCGGAAGTGCAAAAACGGCTACACGGTCGTTTACAACATCGTCTTGTCTCAAATTGCCCTGCTGGAATCGACGGTAGAACCCGAGATTGAGACGGGGTCCACAGTGGACCCCGTCCAGACTGAACCCGGTACAGGGTCCATGGTGACCC
>JAHRVG010000081.1 GCA_019090795.1 Paracoccaceae bacterium
ATTCGTAAGTCCAAAAAATATCGGGCGCATGATGCGAATGAGCAATTCAAAGTTGGTGACAAAGTTCGCATTGAAGAATGCAAGCCAATTTCGAAGACCAAACGCTGGACCGTTCTGACCGACGCTTAAGTCGCCAGATCACCAGTTAATCGAAACCGTGGGGCCTAACTGCATTAGCGTCCCCACAGGTCGGGAGTAAATCCATGATCCAGATGCAGACTAATCTGGATGTAGCTGACAACAGCGGCGCTCGCCGTGTTCAGTGCATCAAGGTTCTGGGCGGTTCCAAACGACGTTATGCGTCGGTTGGTGACATCATCGTCGTTTCTGTGAAAGAAGCCATTCCACGCGGTCGCGTGAAAAAAGGCGACGTTCGCAAGGCTGTCGTTGTTCGTACCAGAAAAGAAATCCGTCGCGCTGACGGTACAGCAATTCGCTTTGACAGCAATGCTGCAGTAATCCTTAACACAGCTGGTGAGCCTGTAGGTACGCGTATCTTCGGGCCGGTTTGTCGTGAGCTTCGTTTCAAGAACTTCATGAAGATCATCTCGCTTGCGCCGGAGGTTCTGTAATGGCTGCTAAATTGCGTAAAGGTGACAAAGTCATCGTGCTGACCGGCAAGGATAAAGGCAAGCAGGGCGAGATCCTGACGCTTGATCCATCGACAGGCAAAGCCACAGTGCAGGGTGTGAATATTTCCATCCGCCACACGGCCCAAACTCAGCAATCTCAGGGTGGTCGCGTACCAACCGAGATGCCGATCCAACTCAGCAACCTTTCTTTCATCGACCCCAAAGAAGGCGGCGCTACACGCATCGGTTTCAAAGTGGTTGACGGTAAAAAAGTCCGCGTTGCGAAAAAGTCGGGGGAAGTGATCAATGGCTGATTATACACCACGCCTTAAATCCCAGTACGCGGAAACAATCCGCGCTGCGATGAAAGAAGAGTTCGGCTACAAGAACGACATGATGATCCCTCGGCTCGATAAAATCGTGCTGAACATGGGTGTCGGCGAAGCAGTAAACGACTCCAAAAAGATCCGCTCTGCTGTTGCAGACATGGCCGCAATTGCCGGTCAGCAGCCGATCATTACCAAAGCCAAGAAATCCATCGCTGGTTTCCGCGTTCGTGAAGACATGCCTTTGGGCGTGAAAGTCACATTGCGCGGCAATCAGATGTATGACTTCCTGGATCGTCTGGTGACTGTTGCGATGCCTCGCATCCGTGACTTTCGAGGCATCTCTGCGAAAAGCTTTGATGGACGTGGCAACTATGCCATGGGCCTGAAAGAGCACATCGTGTTCCCGGAAATCGACTACGACAAAGTAGACGTGATGTGGGGCATGGACATCGTTATTTGTACCAATGCAAATAACGACGCAGAAGCAGAAAGCCTGTTGAAGCATTTCAACATGCCTTTCACCAGCGCATCGCAATAGGAGAGAAATTATGGCAAAAGCTGCAATGATCCAACGCGAAATCAAGCGTCAGAAGCTGGTGGAAAAATATGCCGCCAAGCGTGCTGCGCTTAAAGAGATCGCATCAAACATGGACCTTCCAATGGAAGAGCGTTTCAAAGCCCGCCTAAAACTGGCAGAGCTTCCACGCAACTCCTCGGCAACCCGTCTTCACAACCGTTGTGAAATCACTGGTCGTCCAAAAGGTTATTATCGTAAACTGAAAATGTCTCGGATTGCCCTGCGCCTTTTGGCGTCAGATGGTCATATTCCGGGCATGGTCAAGTCAAGCTGGTAAGGAGGAACACACATGAACGATCCTCTCGGTGATATGCTCACACGGATCCGCAACGCACAATTGCGTGGCAAATCCACAGTGAAAACTCCCGCATCGAAACTGCGTGGTTGGGTGCTCGACGTTCTACAGAACGAAGGCTATATCCGCGGTTACGAACCAAGCACAGGCAAAGATGGCCACCCTGAGTTGGAGATTTCTTTGAAATACTTCGACGGTGAAGGCGTGATCAAAGAACTGAAACGGATTTCAACTCCGGGTCGCCGCGTTTATTCCGGCTCTCAGGAATTGCCTTCGGTTCGTCAAGGTCTGGGCATCGCAATCGTATCGACACCGCAAGGTGTTATGTCTGATGCACAAGCACGGGCTGCCAATGTTGGCGGCGAAGTGCTGTGCACAATCTTCTAAGGGGGCCACAATGTCTCGTATTGGTAAAAAACCGGTCGAGCTTCCTGGCGGCGTTAGCGCGTCCGTCTCGGGCCAGACCGTAGAAGTAAAAGGGCCAAAAGGGGTTCTCTCCTTTAAAGGCACAGACGATGTGACCATCACTGTTGAAGACAACCTGATTGTGATCAAGCCTCGCGGCATGTCCAAACGGGCGCGTCAGCAATGGGGTATGTCACGCACACAGATTTCCAACTTGGTAACGGGCGTTACAACCGGTTACAAAAAAGAGATGGAAATCCAGGGTGTTGGTTATCGTGCCAAGATGCAGGGCAATGTCCTGAACTTGACGCTGGGCCTGTCGCATGACGTGAATATCGAAATTCCATCCGATATCACAGTGACGACACCTAAAACCACGTCGATCATTGTTGAGGGCATCGACTCTCAGCGTGTTGGTCAGATTGCGGCAAATATCCGTGCATGGCGCAAGCCCGAGCCTTACAAGGGCAAAGGCATTCGGTATGTTGGCGAATATGTCTTCCGCAAAGAAGGCAAGAAGAAATAAGGAGCGTATACTATGGCTATTACTAGAAGAGCATTGTTCCTTAAGCGCCGCATGCGCAACCGGAACAAAATGCGCAAAGTTGTGGGCGACCGCCTGCGTCTTAGCATTCACCGTTCGTCCAAAAACATCTCGGCTCAATTGATCGACGATGTCAAAGGCGTGACACTTGCCTCTGCTTCCTCGCTTGAAAAAGCATTGGGTGTGGTTGGTAAAAACAACATCGAGGCCTCTGCCAAAGTTGGTGCAGCGATTGCCGAACGTGCGAAAAAAGCTGGCGTTGAAGAATGCTACTTTGATCGCGGCGGCTTTCTGTTTCACGGCAAAGTCAAAGCCCTCGCAGACGCTGCCCGTGAGGGCGGCCTGAAATTCTAGGGAGATACCGGAATGGCTAGAGAAGATAACCGCCGGGGTAAACGTCGCGATCGTGACGAAACTCCGGAATTTGCAGACCGCTTGGTAGCGATCAACCGCGTGTCCAAAACTGTTAAAGGCGGTAAACGCTTTGGTTTTGCGGCACTGGTTGTAATTGGTGACCAAAAAGGTCGCGTCGGGTTTGGCAAAGGTAAAGCCAAAGAAGTACCTGAGGCGATCCGCAAGGCGACTGAAGCTGCTAAACGTAAAATCGTGCGGGTTCCCCTGCGCGAAGGCCGCACCTTGCACCACGACATGAACGGGCGCCACGGCGCTGGTAAGGTTGTGATGCGCACGGCACCGCAGGGTACTGGTATTATTGCCGGTGGTCCAATGCGTGCTGTGTTCGAGATGCTGGGCGTTCAAGACGTTGTTGCAAAATCCATCGGGTCGCAAAACCCGTATAACATGATCCGTGCTACTATGGATGGCTTGTCCAAAGAATCCTCTCCTCGCAACGTCGCACAGCGCCGTGGAAAGAAGGTTTCTGACATCCTGCCAAAAGTGGACGCACCTGCAGCAGCCGCCCCGGCTGAAGCAGAAAACGCGGAGGCTTGATAGATGGCTAAAACAATCGTCGTAAAGCAGATCGGTTCCCCGATCCGCCGCCCCGCCAAACAGCGCGCAACGCTGGTTGGCCTTGGCCTGAACAAAATGCACAAAACGCGCGAGCTGGAAGATACTCCTAGCGTGCGCGGCATGGTGAGTAAGATTTCGCATATGGTCGAGATTGTGGAAGAAAAAGGCTAAGGCTTTTTCTACTGTGAAGAATTAGGAACGCCCTCAGCTTGCTGGGGGCGTTTTTTAATTCGGTGCTGGCTTTTGCCTGTAACGTTCTGTTTGGCTTATTCAGGTTTTAGGTAAGGTTTCATGGGGAAAGCTCGCTCAGGATTGTCAGGGTCAATTACTCCCCAAGGAGTCATTTCATAATCCATTAGTGGTCTTCCAAAAATTGAAACTTGGCCTGATTTTTTATCTGGCCAATATATCCCTACAGGAATGGCATTAGAATGTTCATATATTTTGACTAACTGAATTGGGCCTCCAATACTTGGAAACTGCTCTTTTCGTAGCAAGTCACGTAGTACTTCAAAGGGTTCCATATCAAAAGAGCCTTGATCAATTTTCCCTCTGTCACGTAGCAGAGAGATCAAATTTTCTTTTGCTGCTTCAACAACGTCTTCGTCCCCAGCATACGCAACATATTTTAAGCTATCGGGTTCTTGACCGCCCCACGCGCGTGTGCGTCTGAAAGTAAAAATGCTTTTGCCAACATCAAAATGAAGCTTCCAAACGCCAAAATTCTTATCTTTCCAAGAATACCCACATAATTGAAATTCTGCGGTTGGGTTATCTGGTGCCGTTTGTCCATGTGGTAGAGATGAAATAAATTTGCGGGAATGATTGAACATCCTGACCAAATGACCCTTTAGATCAGATAAATCCATAGAACGTGTGTTTGCAGGGCTATGCATTCTAATGGAATTATAAGCTTGTATCATCAGTGGGTATGCTTCATTCGTGTTGCCCGCGAATGTAAGTACTGCATCTGATCTAGGTAGCAATATAATCTTTGGATTTGCATCCCAATGTTGTCCACCCGACAATCGGCTATCTGAGGCGACTAGCATCTCTGTTACGTCGCCGACTTTCCTCACCCAAGAAATGCAAAGTGTCATATTGTAACCTCCAAAATAGGAAAAAATGTCAAATTAGGCCTTGAATATTCAACTTGTGAGAGAAGCAAGTAGGTTGTCAAGATTATTTAAGCTTGTGTTTATCTCGTGCTCTATCATTTCTGTTTCCCTCCTTGGCCCGCAAGGACCGCGCCTGACCTTCCCCCCGGGAAGGCGCATTGTGATGGTTCTTCTAGAACTGACGTTGCGGGGGATAGCGGCGTTGCGCCAAGCATTGGGTGTAGCAGCACCTTCCCAAGGTCAGGCGCGGTCCTTGCTACTTTCGGAATCCCTTTAACCCCGCCAGTGCTGAACTGGCAGGGAAAAATCTCTAATTTATCTGAAAGCTATAAGAAGGCGGGCCCGCCGTTGCGGTTATCTGCCGTAAACAGGGTTGTAAGGCCTGTTACCTCTGCGCTTTGGTGTTGGCTGATTTCGAGCTGGTTAAGAACGAAATCGTGAACCACTTTTGGTGACATCGCGGGATATATAGCTTATGGGGTGCAAAGAAATTGATAACTGTGCGTACGCTGGGGGAGCCTGTGATTAGGAAATTGTTAAGCTTGTTGGCTGTTCTGGTGCTGAGCGCTTGCGCCTCGACGCCTGTACCGCAATTTATCAGCAAGACTGAAATTAACGATCTGACGCAGGAAATCATTGCAATGGGGCAGGGGGTTGATGTGGGTGAGGCTGCGCGCGCGGCAAAGATCGCGTTGGAATACCCGCTGCAACTGGCCAAGCAATACGGCATCACCGATGCGCCGCTGATCCACAACACCAAGGTGAACACAGGGCGCAGGCCGCGTGGGCTGTGTTATCACTGGGCCGATGACATGCAGGCGCGGCTGGAGCAGGAGAATTTCAAAACCCTGCAATTGCACCGCGGCATCGCCAATGCGACCAATATTCTGATTGAGCATAGCACCGTGATTGTCAGTGCGCGCGGCGATACCATGTTTGAGGGGGTGATCCTCGATCCATGGCGGTTTGGCGGTAAGCTGTATTGGGGGCCAACGCTGAAAGATGCGCGCTATACTTGGGTGGAGCGACAAGAGGTTTTTAAATACAAGCGCCGCCGAGCCAAGCGTAAAGGGTAGACTTGCAATCGGACCAGCGCAAAGTTATACGCCTCCAGTGGTTACAAGACCACGAATCACGTAACGCCGTGTTTATCCCTTTCGTCGCTAACGGGGGGTAGTTCCGGCCAAAGGAGATAGCGACATGAAACTGAATCAACTTTCAGACAACCCAGGTGCAACCAAACGGCGCAAGCGCGTTGGTCGTGGCCCTGGTTCAGGCACCGGTAAAATGGCTGGCCGTGGTATCAAAGGTCAAAAATCCCGTTCGGGTGTGGCGATCAAAGGTTTTGAAGGCGGTCAAATGCCTTTGTACCAACGTCTGCCGAAACGCGGCTTTAACAACATCAACGCCAAGCGTCACGCTGTTGTAAATCTGGGCCTGCTGCAAAAATTCATCGACGCGGGCAAAGTTGACGTGAAAGCGCCAATTACCGAGGAAACACTGGTTGCCTCCGGTCTGGTACGTCGCATCTGGGACGGTGTTCGCATCCTGTCC
Organism: Paracoccaceae bacterium; assembly: GCA_019090795.1. GTDB lineage: Bacteria > Pseudomonadota > Alphaproteobacteria > Rhodobacterales > Rhodobacteraceae > Amylibacter. The sequence continues at coordinate 6,367 of JAHRVG010000081.1, forward strand.
AAAGGTGAGCTGACCTCCAAGGTTGACATCACCGTGACTGGCGCTTCCAAGTCTGCTGTTGAGGCTGTAGCCAAAGCAGGCGGCACACTGACGGTAACTTCTGCGGCAAAAGCCGAATAAAGCTTGAAGGGGGCGCGGCAGCCCTCTACATATCTTACGATCAAGTTTTCTAGCGCCGCAGGACAGTTTGAGAACAGTCCTGCGGCGTTTTCCATGAAAGGAAAGCCTAATGGCGTCAGCTGCGGAACAAATGGCCTCTAACCTAAGTTGGGGGACTTTCGGCAAGGCCAAAGAACTGCAATCGCGCATCCTGTTTGCGGTTGGCTTGCTGATTGTATACCGGATGGGAACGTTCATTCCTGTTCCCGGCATTGACGCGATCCAGTTGCAACAATTTGCCGATGATCTGCAGGGCGGTGTTGGCGGCATTCTAGCAATGTTCACTGGCGGCGCAATCAGCCGCATGGCGATTTTTGCGCTGGGGATTATGCCATACATTTCTGCCTCCATCATTGTTCAGCTGATGACAGCCATGGTTCCGGCGCTGGAACAGTTGAAAAAAGAGGGCGATGCGGGCCGCAAGAAGATCAACCAATACACCCGTTACGGCACAGTTTTGCTGGCGGTATTTCAGGCTTATGGCCTGTCAAAAGGAATCGAAAGCTCTGAGGGGCTGGTGACGAACCCCGGCTTCCTCAGCTTTCAACTGCCGGCAATCCTGACACTGGTAAGCGGCACCATGTTCCTGATGTGGCTGGGCGAACAGATCACCGCGCGCGGCATCGGCAACGGTATATCGCTGATTATCTTTGTCGGTATTATCGCCGAGCTGCCTGCTGCATTGGCGCAGTTCTTTTCGCAAGGTCGTTCAGGTGTGATCCCGCCTGCTGTTATCATCGGTGTGATGGTGATGATTGTCGTGGTGATTGCCTTTATTGTGTATATGGAACGGGCGCTTCGAAAACTGCATATCCAGTACCCTAAACGGCAAGTGGGCATGAAAGTGTACGGCGGCGAATCTTCGCATCTGCCGATCAAGCTGAACCCGGCTGGCGTTATTCCACCAATCTTTGCATCTGCACTGCTGTTGTTACCAACAACGATCAGCACCTTTTCGGGTACGCAAACCTCACCTATCATGAACACTATTCTGGCCTATTTTGGACCTGGCCAATTTCTATACTTTGTGTTCTTCGTCGGCATGATCGTGTTCTTTAGCTATTTCTACACTGCCAACGTGTCGTTCAAAACGGATGAGGTAGCGGACAACCTGAAAAAGCAAAATGGCTTTGTCCCTGGTATTCGTCCGGGTAAGAAAACCGAGGAGTATCTGGATTATGTGGTCGCGCGTATTCTTGTGCTTGGTTCGGCATACCTTGCGGCTGTTTGTCTCTTACCAGAGGTATTGCGTTCGCAGCTGTCGATTCCCTTCTATTTTGGTGGTACATCGCTGCTGATTGTTGTTTCCGTGACCATGGATACAATTACACAGGTGCAATCGCATTTGCTGGCTCATCAATATGAGAGCCTGATCGAGAAATCGAAACTGGGCGGCAAGGGTCGCTCCAAGGCGAAAACCCGTGGGAGGGGCCGCAGATGAACATAATATTGCTTGGGCCTCCGGGGGCAGGAAAAGGAACGCAAGCCAGATTTCTGGTGGAAGAGCGGGACATGATGCAACTGAGTACCGGCGATATGCTGCGGGCAGCGCGCAAATCGGGTACTGAAATGGGCAACAAGGTTGCGGCAGTGATGGATGCGGGAAAATTGGTAACGGATGAGATCGTTATCGGCTTGATCGAAGAACAGCTGACAACCGCAGATGCACCCGGTGGATTTATCTTTGATGGGTTTCCGCGCACTTTGGCGCAAGCCGATGCACTGGGCGAGCTGATGGAAAAGGTTGGCAAAAAACTTGATACTGTGGTCGAGATGCGGGTCGATGATGCTGCCTTGGTTGACCGAATTACAGGGCGTTATACCTGCGGTAACTGCGGCGAAGGCTTCCACGATACGCTAAAGGTTCCAGCCAAAGCGGGTGTTTGTGATAATTGCGGTGGTACGGATTTCAAGCGCCGGGCTGATGACAACGAAGATTCGTTGAAAACACGCCTCATGGCCTATTACAAAGAAACCTCGCCATTGATTGGCTATTACTATGCCAAGGGTCAGTTGCAATCAATCAACGGGCTGGGCGACATTGACGTCGTCAAAGAAAGCATAGCCGGAACGTTGAAGAACGTTTCCTGAGAACAAGGCGGCCTAAAGGGCCGCCTTTTTACTTTTACGGGGCCTCTTGATTTTGTGAAATCGGGTAACACCGTTGTAGTAATTCCAACAACCACGTGATCAGACGTGTTTTGATTTGGAAAAACTCTCCTTGTAGGTAAAGCTATGATAAACCATGAGAGGGGAGTCCCATGTACCGCTTTAAAACAGACTTGAAACATTCCGATATCACCCCGCAGGCAAGTTTCCTGAACCGCCGCGATCTAATTGTAGGGGCGGCAGGGCTGGCTGTTGCTGGCAGTATTGGCGGCAGTGTCAAAGCTGGCACCAAGATGATGGGCATCAAAAGCATTTATTCTTCAGACGAGAAACAGACCTCCTCCGAAAATGCCATGTCGTATAATAACTTTTACGAGTTCGGAACCGGCAAAAGCGATCCTATGGATTACGCGGACAAGTTGACGACAGACCCTTGGAGTGTTGAGATTGGCGGCTTGGTGAATAACCCGGGACATTACAGCATCGAGGACATTCTGAAAGACGTGACACTGGAGGAGCGGATTTACCGTTTACGCTGTGTTGAGGCTTGGTCGATGGTTGTGCCGTGGATAGGCTTCCAATTGTCGGACCTTATTGCCAAGGCGGACCCGACGGGCAGCGCCAAATATGTGGCGTTCGAAACCCTTTACCGGCCAGAGGAAATGCGCGGTCAAAAAAGTAGGTCAATCCCGTGGCCCTACGTTGAAGGCTTGCGCATGGATGAGGCGATGAACCCGCTGACCATTCTGGCAACGGGCATGTATGACGAGGCCCTGCCCAATCAATGCGGCGCGCCGTTGCGTCTTGTGGTGCCATGGAAGTATGGCTTTAAATCTATCAAGTCGATTGTGAAAATAACCCTGACTGAGAAAGAGCCACCGACAACCTGGAACAAGATTAGCGCGCGCGAATACGGCTTCTATGCCAATGTTAACCCCGAGGTGGACCACCCACGTTGGTCGCAAAGCTCGCACCGCCCCATTGGTGGTGGGCTGTTTGCCAAGCGTGAAACCACGCTAAAGTTTAACGGCTATGGCGATGACGTGGCGCGCATGTATGCAGGCATGGACCTGCAAAAGTTCTTCTAGAATATGGCTCTTGTTTCCACGATCAATTCGCGCGCAAGCAAACTGTCGGTTTGGCCGCTTTATATTCTTGGTTTTGTGCCGGGGGGGCTGTACCTTTATTGGGGGATCACCAACCAGTTGGGTGCAGATCCGGTGGCGGCTTTGGAGCATCAACTGGGACTGTGGGCGTTGCAATTGCTGGTGGCCAGCCTTCTGTTCACACCGCTGCGCAACTGGTTCAATCTGAACCTGATCAAATTTCGCCGACCTGTGGGATTGTTTGCATTCTACTATACGGTTTTCCATTTGTTGACCTACCTGCTGCTGGACAAGCAGCTGGATTGGGGGGCAATCATCACAGACATCACCAAACGCCCATATATCATCGTTGGCGTTCTGGCGTTTCTGGCGATGATCCCGCTCAGCATCACGTCGAATAACTGGATGATCCGCAGGCTAGGCCCAGTGTCATGGCGACGTCTGCACAAGCTGGCATATGCAATCGCCTTGCTAGGGGCGGCGCATTACATGTTGCTGGTCAAGGCCTGGCCAACGGAGCCGATCGTTTACTGTCTGATCATGGCATTTCTGGTGGGGTATAGGTTCATCAAAATACGGAGGCGGGTTTTTGCGTAGTTTGCACCGATAAAAACAACTCAAAGGGCGGTTCCTATAAGGTGCTGCCCTTTTTTATGGCTGAATCACAAAAAAGAGGCGAACCGGTTCGGAAAATGACCGATTCCCTTCCATATCTGGGTGAGTCGAAGCTAGAATTGGTGCCATTCAAGAAAATTTGGGAGAAAACACCATTTTTTTCGACTCAGCATGGGCAAAGCGAGTCGCATTTGAGGCTGACTCGTGGCGGGAAGTAGCTGCATCTTGTGGATAACTCTTGAAAACCTACAAGGAGGCCAGATTTCGCAATCCTAGGGCGCTCCAAACCCGTTTTACTGCCGCAGTAAGTGTCGAGTGGCTTTAGGTTAAACACCAGTTATATCAGGGACTTACGGCATTTTTACAAAAACTTCACGTTTTTTATAAGAAAGTGCTTGCGGTGTTAGTCTACAAGG
>JAHRVG010000082.1 GCA_019090795.1 Paracoccaceae bacterium
ACCACCGACATCTACACTTCTAGCTTCGTCGGCAGCGTCAGATGTGTATAAGAGACAGCCTCAAAACGCACGTTGGCCGTCATCGGCAGCAATGCCCCGCGCCAACGCCTCGGCCGGAATGCTGCCACTGCCGTCAACGCCAGAATTTCCGCACCAATCGGCAAAATGGGGCCGTGGGCGGAATAATTATAGGCAGTAGACCCGGCAGGCGTCGCCAGCAGCGCCCCATCGCAAACCAGTTCCGGCATCCGCAGTCTGCCATCCACCAGCACCCGCAGCTTCGCCGCCTGCGCCCCTTGGCGCAACAAGGAAACCTCGTTGATCGCCAATGCCTCTACTTCATGCCCGTCTACGCAATGGGCGCGCATGCGCAGCGGGTGGATTACCGCTTCCTCGGCCCGTTCCAGCCGCCCGATCAACCCATGCGGGGCATATTCATTCATCAAAAATCCGACAGTGCCCCGGTTCATGCCGTAAATCGGCACCCCCAGGTTTTGATAATCATGCAGCACCGACAACATAAACCCGTCCCCGCCCAGCGCGACAATCGCATCCGCCTGCTCCAGCGCAACATTTCCGTAGCGCCCTGCCAGTTCCTTGCAGGAGGTTTGCGCCACCGGCGCATGGCTGGCCACAAAGCTCAGTTTCTTGGTCGTTGTCATCGGCTGCCCCTGCGGCGTAATAATATTTCCGCTGCACTGTCCCTGCCCTGCCCCGCCAAGGCAAGCGCTTTTTGTGGTTGCGCAGGACGGCTCTCCTTTAATACATATCGTCACAACGTCCGCAAAACCCTTGAAAAGGTCGTTTTCAGCGCATACCAACACCTCAAAGCTTCCTATCGGAAACCAATTCTAGAACAAGCAGGAGCCTGCCATGACTGTATCCCATCGTGACCCCGGTTTTTTTACTGAAACCTTGGCCAACCGTGATCCCGAAATTTTTGGGGCCATCACCAATGAGCTGGGCCGCCAACGTGACGAGATCGAGCTGATTGCCTCGGAAAACATCGTGTCCCGCGCGGTGATGGAGGCGCAAGGCTCGGTGATGACCAATAAATACGCCGAAGGCTATGCCGGTCGCCGCTACTATGGCGGCTGCCAGTTTGTTGATGTGGCGGAAACGCTGGCAATTGAGCGCGCCAAACAGTTGTTTGACTGTGATTTCGCCAATGTGCAGCCCAATTCCGGCAGTCAGGCCAATCAGGGCGTGATGCAGGCGCTGTTGCATCCGGGCGATACCATTCTGGGCATGAACCTTGCCTCTGGCGGGCACCTCACCCATGGTGCTGCCCCGAACCAGTCAGGCAAATGGTTTAACGCGGTGCAATACGGAGTACGCGAATCCGACAAACTGATTGATTACGACCAGATTGAGGCGCTGGCCAAAGAGCATAACCCTAAAATGATCATCGCAGGCGGCTCCGCCATCCCGCGCCAGATTGATTTCAAACGCTTCCGCGAAATTGCCGATATGGTCGGCGCATACCTGCATGTGGACATGGCCCATTTCGCGGGGCTGGTTGCAGCGGGCGTTCACCCCTCGCCGCTGCCCTATGCGGATATTGTGACCACAACCACCCATAAAACCCTGCGCGGTCCGCGCGGTGGCATGATCCTGACCAATAACGAAGTGATTGCCAAAAAAATCAACTCGGCCATTTTCCCCGGCATTCAGGGCGGCCCTTTGATGCACGTGATTGCAGGCAAGGCCGTAGCCTTTGGCGAGGCCCTGCGCCCCGAGTTCATAGACTATCAAAAAGCAGTGATCGCAAACGCACAAGCATTGGCTGATCAGCTGATCAAGGGTGGCTTGGCCATCGTCACAGGGGGCACGGACACGCATCTGATGCTGGTTGACCTGCGCCCCAAAGGCGTGAAAGGCAATCAAGCCGACAAAGCACTGGGGCGCGCCTATATCACGGCCAACAAAAATGGTATCCCGTTTGATCCGGAAAAACCATTTGTGACCTCCGGCCTGCGTCTTGGCTCTCCTGCGGGTACCACACGCGGCTTTGGCGAGGCAGAGTTCCGCGAAATCGGTGATCTGATTGTTGAGGTCATAGACGGGCTCGCGGCGAACGGCGAAGAAGGCAACAGCGCGGTTGAAGAAGCAGTGAAAGCCAAAGTGGCCGACCTGTGCGCCCGCTTCCCAATCTACGACAACCTGTAAAAAATAACGGGCCACTTGCAACAAGTGGCCCTTTTGAGCCCTTATTCGCGCGCGCTAACACCCACCGCACGTTTCACCATATCCACGTAGATCTCTACCACCTGTTCCCGGCTAAAGCGCCCGCTTTCCTTATACCAAGTGTTCACTCCGTTCAGCATCGCGATGATGGCCATAGTTGTCAGTTTGGTGTCTTCGAGCCGATATCTTCCCTCAGACACTCCGGCCTTCAAAATATCCTCCAGCCTATTTTCATAGGATCGGCGTAACGCTTCGATGGTGGCGAAGTTCTCCGGTGTCAGATTTCGCAATTCCATGTAGGAGATGAAAACTGCTTCAAGCCGTTCCAGATGGTGCGGGATATGGAATTCAACGAAAGCCTGTAGCCGCGTTCCGGCGTTTCCACCGGGATCAACAACGGCCCAAGCCGCCAGCACTTCCTCCATATGGGTGTTCAGCAGACCAAACAGCAGGCCCTGTTTGTCCGGCGTATAAAGATACAGCGCCCCGGCCTGAACCCCGACTTCGGCCGCAATCTGGCGCATGGAAACCGCCGCATAGCCGTGGCGTGCAAACAGGCGTTTCGCCGCCGCCTGCACAAGGGGGCGGGTTTTTTCTGCGCTGGAGCCGGATTTTCGTGCCATGGATATTCCCTTCGCTTTAAATCATAAAAGAATTGAACACTCATTCAATAGCTGATCGCAATTTATCCGGAGGCATTTGCTTGCCCCTCTTGGCCAGCAACGCTAGAATGGCGCGAACAAGGGATGAAAAACCAGTGCGGGCAATAGTACAAAACACCGGAATTTGGCACAAAATAGCGATTGTAACTCTGTGTTTCGGAATTGTCGGATGCTCGATTAAAAATGATGTGCCCGATTTCAAATATCCCTCACGCACGGATTACACTGATCAGAGCTGGCCCGAACTTGCGGCAACCCAAGAGTTGCAGCAAACAGGCGACAATACCAACGCGACTTCTGAAACTGCACAGTTGGAGTCCGCGCGTGTTACGGCACGCGCCCAACGTCTGCGCACCCGTGCCCACGCCTTGCAAAACGCCACGACAAATTGAGCCGCTGGCCAGTTGCCCCCACCCGAGGTTTGGGCTAACACTGCCGCCAAAGACGAAACCCAACGGAGATAAACCCCATGAATTCCCCTTTGCGCCTTGGCATTGCCGGGCTGGGCACGGTTGGCGCCGGCGTTATCAAAATCGTTCAAGAACAGTCAGCCCTGCTGGCGGTACGTTCCGGGTGCGATATCACCATTAGCGCCATTTCTGCCCGCTCTCGGAGCAAAGACCGGGGGGTGGATCTGTCTGCCTATGATTGGGAAGACGATCCGGTTGCGCTCGCAAAACGCGACGATGTGGATGTATTCGTCGAGCTGATGGGGGGCGAAGACGGCCCTGCCAAAGCCGCCTGTGAAGCCGCGATTAGCGCTGGAAAACATGTAGTTACAGCGAATAAGGCGATGTTAGCGCACCACGGCCAGGCCATGGCCTTGGCCGCCGAAGCCGCAAGCGTGAACCTGCGTTTCGAGGCCGCCGTGGCAGGCGGCATCCCAGTGATCAAGGCCTTGACCGAAGGTTTGGCCGCAAACCACATCACCCGCATCATGGGGGTGATGAACGGCACTTGTAACTATATCCTGACACGGATGGAAAACGCCGGTCTGCCCTATGCCGAAGTGTTCGAGGAAGCCAACCAGTTGGGCTATCTTGAGGCCGATCCGAACCTTGACGTTGGCGGCATTGATGCCGCGCACAAACTGGTGTTGCTCTCCGCCATCGCTTACGGCACCCAAGTGGATTTTGCCAGCGCAGAGCTGCAAGGCATCGGGCTGATCAGCGTTGACGACATTCTGGCCGCCAAAGACATGGGTTACCGGATTAAACTGCTGGGCCTATCTTCAATGACAGATGCAGGGCTAGAGCAATCCATGCAGCCCTGCCTTGTCCCCTACAATTCGCCTCTGGGCCAGTTGGAAGGCGGCACAAACATGGTGGTGATAGAGGGCGACGCGGTTGGCCAGATCGTTATGCGCGGCGCAGGTGCGGGCGAAGGCCCGACCGCCAGCGCGGTGATGGGCGATGTAATGGACATTGCCCGCGGAATCTCTATTCCAGTGTTTGGCCAGCCTGCGGCAACCCTCAAACAGACCAAAGCTGCAAAAAGCAACACCGGTTCGCCCTATTACATCCGCCTGAGCCTGAATGACACCACCGGCGTTATGGCCAAAGTCACAACGGCATTGGCGGATGCGGGGGTTTCCATCGACCGGATGCGCCAAAAAGGACATCAGGACAATGCAGCACCGGTCCTGATCGTCACACATGAGGCCACGCCAACCGCGATTGATATGGCCCTCAAAGCCATTGAGGCCACTGGTGATCTTGCCAAAACGCCGATCGCCCTGAAGATCGTAGAAGTCTAATTTCCCCTACCCTTAAACGGATTGTTAAAATGACTAATAAACTCGAATTCGACGACCGCATGTTGTCCCTCGGCCTTGCCCGTGTATCCGAAGCCGCCGCGATTGCCTCGGCAAAGCTGATCGGGCATGGCGACGAAAAAGCTGCCGATCAGGCGGCAGTGAATGCAATGCGTGAGCAGCTGAATATGCTCGACATCAAGGGAGTTGTGGTAATTGGCGAGGGCGAGCGCGACGAGGCCCCGATGCTGTTCATCGGCGAAGAAGTGGGTAACGGCAATGGTCCGGGCGTCGATATTGCGCTGGACCCGCTGGAAGGCACCACGCTGACCGCGAAAGACATGCCAAATGCGCTGACGGTGATTGCCATGGGGCCGCGTGGTTCCATGCTGCATGCTCCGGATGTTTACATGGATAAACTGGCGATTGGACCGGGGTTTGAACCGTGTCTGGTGACGCTCGACATGACCCCGAGCGAGCGGGTGGCCACGCTGGCCACGGCCAAAGGTTGCGCGGCCGCCGACATCACCGTTTGTGTGCTGGAACGGGTACGCCACGAGGATATGATCGCAGAACTGCGCACAACCGGCTGTGCCATCCGTCTAATTACCGACGGCGATGTGGCGGGAGTGATCCACTGTGCCGAGGCCGAAAAAACCGGCATCGACATGTACATGGGGTCCGGCGGCGCGCCCGAGGGTGTACTGGCAGCGGCTGCGCTGAAATGTATGGGCGGGCAAATGCAGGGGCGCCTGTTGTTTCGCAATGACGATGAGCGGGGCCGTGCCGCCAAGGCAGGCATCACCGATCTGAACCGGATTTACAGCCGCGACGAAATGGTCACCGCTGACGTTATATTTGCCGCAACTGGCGTGACTGACGGCTCGATTTTGACAGGGCTGAAACGGGACGGCGATGTTATCGAGACCGAAACCATCCTGATGCGCTCCAAAACCGGCAGCGTTCGGCGCATGACCTATCGCCAAAACAACAATTGATCGCTGACAAAGCTCCATAAGGGAAAAAATGACAGGCTCGAGCGCATTTCTGGGGGTTGAAACCTCGGCCACGGGGCGCCGCTGGGTCGGCTTGAGCGAAGCGCAGGACCGCCTTGCCCAGATGATTGCCCAGCAAGCGGTGCTGCCCGATATCCTGTCACGCACCCTTGCACGGCGCGGGGTGCAGCCGCAGGATGCGGCGTTGTTTCTGGCCCCTGCCCTGCGGGATCTGATGCCCGACCCGTCGATTTTTCGCGATATGGACAAAGCGGCAGAGCGAATTTATGCAGCAGCCAAAACCCGACAACGCATTGCAATCTTTGCCGATTATGACGTGGATGGTGGCAGCTCTGGTGCGCTGTTGCTGGATTGGCTGCGCCAACAGGGGCAGGATGCAACGCTATATGTGCCCGACCGCATCACTGAAGGTTACGGCCCCAACCCACCCGCCATGGCCAACCTCGCCGCCAATCATGACCTGATCATTTGCGTCGATTGCGGCACCCTGTCCCATGATGCGATTGCGGCTGCCAAAGGCACAGATGTGATCGTTCTGGACCACCACACCGGCGGCGAGACCTTGCCCCCCGCTTTGGCCGTGGTGAATCCAAACCGGCAGGACGAGGATAATGAGTTCGGCTATCTCTGCGCTGCCGGTGTGGTGTTTATGACGCTGGTAGCGGTCAATCGCCTGATGCGAAATGCTGGCGAAAAAACGCCAGAGCTGATGGGAATGCTTGATCTGGTAGCACTGGCCACCGTGGCGGATGTGGCCCCGTTGATCGGCCTGAACCGCGCGCTGGTGCGACAGGGGCTTACGGTTATGGGCAGGCGCAACCGGGTTGGCCTCGCGGCGCTGGCGGATGTGGGGCGGCTGACGACTGCGCCTAATTCCTACCACCTCGGCTTTGTACTTGGCCCCCGCATCAACGCAGGCGGGCGCATTGGCAAGGCCGATCTGGGCGCCCGATTGCTGGCCTGTACCGACCCGCATGAGGCCTCGGCGATGGCGGATCAGCTGAACCTGCTGAACGACGAGCGCCGCGAGGTCGAGGCACATGTGCGCCTGCAGGCGATGGATCAGGCCGAGGCACGCGGGTTCGATGCGCCGCTGGTTTGGGCCGCAGGCAAAGGCTGGCATCCGGGTGTGGTTGGCATTGTTGCCGCCCGCCTAAAAGAGGCCAGCAACCGCCCCACCGTGGTGATCGGACTGGAAGATGGCATCGGCAAAGGCTCGGGGCGTTCTGTCACCGGCATTGATCTGGGCGCGGCGGTGGCTACCTGTACCCGCGAAGGGCTGTTCGAAAAAGGCGGCGGGCATAAAATGGCTGCCGGGTTAACCGTCGCCGAGGATCAGCTTGAGGCCGCCATGGTGCGCCTGTCGGAATTGCTGGGCAAACAGGGTGCTGGCGAAATAGGCCCGAAAGATTTGAAACTGGATGGCACCATCCAGCCCACAGCAATCACCACCGAATTGATCGAGCAGTTGGAAACAGCAGGCCCTTACGGTGCTGGTGCCGCCGCGCCACGCTTTGCCCTGCCCGCCCAACGCATCGCCTTTGCCAAACGTGCTGGTGAAAACCACCTTCGCCTGACCGCGCAAGACGCAAATGGCGGACGCATCGACGCCATCGCCTTTGGCGCGTTCGACACCGAACTTGGCCCCCTCATCGAGGGCCACAAGGGTCGGTTGATCCATCTGGCCGGACGCTTGGAGATCGACGAATGGGGCGGTAGGCGCCGTGCAAAACTGCGGCTAGAGGATGCGGCACTGGCAGAATGAATTTTCTTGGATCAAGTGCAAGAAACCTCTTGAATTGAACAATCCTCTTGGCTAGAAGCCCCTCACAGACTTTGCGGTCCCTTCGTCTATCGGTTAGGACGCCAGGTTTTCAACCTGGAAAGAGGGGTTCAATTCCCCTAGGGACTGCCAGTCTGTTTTTGACAATTGTTTTTAGACAACTTATTCATCCTAAATAGCCCCTTATGTATCGGAACTTTGGTATCCTGATCCCGATCCGGTGTTTTGCAAAGCACAATTATTAATCCTCGCCCCACCAACCAGCCCCAACGGATCCGCTTGCAGATACCGCCCCGTCGTAGGGTCGTAATCCCGCATCCAGTTTTGGTGCAGGCCGGATTCACTCTGGAACCACTGGCCGGGGAAGCGGAGGTCTATTGGGGTTCCGGTTGTGGTTTGCACCCCGCCGAACGGCAGATAGCTGGCCTCCCAGACTTTCGTGCCTGTGTCATCCGTGGCAAACACAGGCCGTCCGATGTGATCGGTGCGCACATAATACACCGTGTCATTCTCGATCACCGCAACGGCCACGCCATCAAGCCAAATGTATTCCCGCAGCAGGCTGCTGGCTTGGGCTACGTCAT
>JAHRVG010000083.1 GCA_019090795.1 Paracoccaceae bacterium
GAGTTCGTCGGCAGCGTCAGATGTGTATAAGAGACAGCTCCCGCCCCGCAAATTCCTGCTACAGTGGAAAAAGCCGAAGCCGTTGCGATTGCCAAACACCCGCGCATTCTAGGGGCGCAGTTTCAAGCCAAAGCTGCCGAAATTGCCCTGCAATCCTCAAACAAAAACCGTCAGCCGCAAATTGACGCCTCCCTCACCCATACGTTGGCAGATACCCGCAGGACAGGCAGCGGATACACCAATAATTCCGTGACCGCAGATATTACCGGCCAAATGACCTGGTATGCGGGCGACAAACTGAACAGCGCCCGACGGCGTGCGCTCGCCAATTTTGAACGCAGCCAGTCCAACCTGCAATTGCAGGGCTATCTCACCCGCCAAAGCCTGCGCAATGCTTTTACCGGTTGGCAGGTAGCGCGGGCATCCATTGTATCGGGCCGCGAACAGGTCCGCGCAGCGCAGGTGGCCTTTGAAGGCGTGCGCGAAGAGGCCAAGCTCGGAGCCCGCACCACACTGGACGCGCTGGACGCGGAACAAGAAGTCCTGACAGCGCGTTCCAATCTGGTGGCGGCCATCCGGAACGAATATCTGGCCACATATTCTGTTCTTTCAGAAATGGGTCTGCTGACCGCGCAACACCTCAAACTCGGCGTCCCGATCTATAATCCGGATGTAAACTACGCCAAGGTCACCAAAAACCAAGCCAATCCATTAGGTCTGAAACGCCTCAAAATTTTCGACAAATTGAAAAAGCGCAAAAGCAATTAGGCGGTGTTTATGTCCAAACCACAACAGGTGGTCTTGGACATTTTGAATACTCTCTAAATCGCTGTTGTTTGGAATCACCTGTTTGCGTAGAATGCGTTTGAGGCAAAAAAGGAGAGGGCGAATGTCCGACGCAGGCAGAAAAATGGATGTAGAGGACGTTTTATCGTCGATCCGTCGGCTGGTTTCTGAGGAAGCCCGCACCGTAGCAGAAAAAGAAACCTTTGAAAAACAGGCGGTTGACCAAGTGCAGGTACCGCGCGAACCCGTGATCGAAAAGCTGGTTTTGACCCCTGCTTTCAGGGTGAGCGAGCAACCAGCCGAAAATCCTATAGCAGCCGAGTTTGAATCGCAAGCCGCCCAGAATGAATTTCCCGAAAACACAGAAATTCCTCAAGCCCCTATAGCGCAAGAAGAATTTCAGCCTACTGAACCAGATAACCAGCCAATTGCTGAAATGGCCCCCATAAAAGAAGCGCCATTTGAAGACGTGATCCCCGACGAGCCGACACTATCTGAAGAACCGTTTCACCCCGAACCCGTCGCCAATTTTGAACCAGAGATGCCAGAACCGGTTGAGCCCCTCGAAATGCCCGAGCCAACAGCAGAATTCTCAGCTCCCTTTGAGGAAGTCAAAGATGAGGAAAAGGGTGCACCGGAACCGGAAGCCGCAGCACAACCAACACCAGAAACCGTAGCGTCAGCCTATAACCACACCGAAATGGATTACACTGCCGACACGGATACTTATCTGGACGAAGAAGCCCTGCGCGAATTGGTTTCGGAAATGGTGCGCTCGGAATTGCAGGGCGAATTGGGCGACCGAATCACCCGAAACGTGCGCAAATTGGTGCGCCGCGAAATCCACCGTGCATTGGCGTCGCGAGATTTCGACTAGCCGATTATGCTGACAACCAAAACCCGCGCCAACTTAGCGCGGGTTTTCTCTTTGCTTCTTACTCTAGATATTGTCGTCACAGCGCAAAACACAGCGCACGGAACCCTTCACAGCCTCTGACCACTTCAGATCAAACTCGCTGCCGTTGGTCCCCTTGCTGCCCTCAAAATATGGCTGCGTATAGACCTTTACATTTGATGCGTTCTTGATCGCCCCGATCGGAACAGCCGCCGTCATATTACGTGCATGGCCTTTGAAAGGCATGTATTTTGCAGCATCCGTTCGCCAACTATTGCTGGGCGAACTTTCCGTTGCGACCATATGCACCGGATTGATGAAGGGATTTTGCACATTTGTGAATGTATTCCCCTCAACGGTGATATTGCGGTATTTATCCAGCCGCATCGTTGCAATTGATGTATCCAGTTCCTCGACCCGGTCTAGCTCTGGCCCCGAGAAAGCTTTGAAAACATTGCCAATTATCGACAAGCCATTAATAAAATGGCCCGTACCATGTGGTTTGATCTGTATCCAGGTGAACCAGCTTGCCGCACCAGACGAGGTGAAATGATTGCCGGTAAAGCTCAGCCCCCCAAAGGAAAACCCCGACACAATATCCGGTGTCGCATCGTGTTCGTTGGTCCACTCGATAAAACAGTTATCAACGTAATTGCCAAAAAAGCTGGTTTTCGGGTGGTTATGGGCAAAGACCAAACCGGCTGAACGGGCCGTCCCTCCTGCCGAATCCTCTTGGAAAAAATGGTTGCCAGTAATGATCCCACCGCGACCAGAGATCACGCCCCAATGCTTGAACCTAATGGCCCGGTTATCCCGAATTTTGGGATCGCTTGCATTGATATTGAAGCCGATGGATTTCCGGTCATCCACCCCCAGTTGCTGCTCGTTTGAGAGCCACTGGTTCCGGTCCAACAGAATGCCGGAACAGCCAGTGCCCGCGGATGTCAGGCCGCGATCTTTGGGGGCCGAAAAATAACAGTCCTTCACATGAAAAATCAAACCCTCATCCGCCAGCATCAACCCGCTGCATTTACCGCCGCAAGAAAAGTTGAGGTTGTCGATTACAAAGCGCTTCAACGAAGTAAAGCCCGAAAAATCAAGCTGATACTTGAAACGGGTAAAGCTGTAGGTCTGGCTTGCTGGTGCGCCCCACAATTCGCGGCTCAGCGTGATTGTATTGGCACTGGTGTTCACAGAACGCACATAAACCTCGCGCCCCACGCCGGTGCCAGTGATCAACGCTCCGACCGGAATCGTATTGATGTTGTTAACCCCTGTTAGCTGGTTGGGGTTGTCTGGGTCATAGCTCGCTGTTGCCGTCACTAGCGTGTCATTCCAATCCGAACTTGTTGCCGAATTTAGCTGCCCGTTACAGATCACCCGCCGATTGGAAAAGTCGTTCTTGTTACCGACCACGGTATGCACATCGACAGGCCGGGTCAGTTCAACACTGCGTCCACATAGATCCAGCTGGACATGGTCGGTGAAATTGAACATCGCCTGCAAGGCCTTCTCGAACCCCAATTGCTCATTGCCAAAAGCGGTGAAATAGGTCGGATAGTCGAAATTCTGGATAAGCTGTAGAATTGCGCTGTCGGGCATGGTCACAGTACCCTGAAACCGGATTTCCGAGTTTATGGTCACGGTTCCACCCAGAAAGTAAATTCCCTCCGGAACCAAGACAGAGCGTCCTGCTGCCGCCGCATCTGCCGCCTCGAATGCCGCTTTATCATCCGTTACACCGTCACCGATTGCGCCGAAATCACGGACATCGACAACATCAATTTTGGATCCCTGAAAAAACGACGTGACATCTTCAATAATAATATCATCAATGCGCACCACACCACCATTTACGCCGGTCAGATCAATCCCAAAGTGGCCAAAAGTCGGCACCTGCCCCCAAGGCATATCCACACCCGTTCGCGAGCCTGAACCAACAATCGCCGTGATTTCAACCACTTCCCCATAGGTGGTTAGCGCTACCGAACTGCCTGTCTCGAAAACACCGGCCACATGGGCACCGCCCGCCTGCCCCGCCCAGGCCGCAACCCGAACCGAGGGCAGCGGCCCGCTGATCGCCTTGACAAAAACCCGTACCCGCCAATAGCACCCAACCAGCATCGGCGTTTCACCAGTATAACGCAGCTTTTGCGTACTGCTGGTCTTTTGCAGCTCCAGACAGCCGCCAAAATCCGCATCTGCGGCGATCAAGGTAGCGTTGCCGGCCCCGTCATAGGTTGCTGATCCCGGCGTGCCGTCCTCGCTTGACCAGACAGTCAACCCAAATTCAAACGCAGGTGGCATCAACTGAATACCGTCGGTAATTGCCTTGTTCATCAAAATTCCTTTCCAGTTCGCCCAGACGCCAGCAGCGGGTTACCCGCCTGCTTCACCTTTTCAGGCTTTGCGTAATAATCACGAAGTCTCACAGATTTGACCGGACGCCAGATCGCGCGCCGGAATGCTTTGGAAATAGCAATTTTGACTTAATTTATTGTAAGAGTAGCGCACGCTCCAAAAAAAACGCAGCCACCCTGCAAGGTGGCTGCGCTAGAATCAGTGGTGCAAGGTTTGTCGTGCTATAGCCTTAGCGAACGACGTGAACCGAACAAGGCGCATGGCGCACGACCCGCGCGGCGGTTGAGCCAAGGAAATAGTCTTGCAAACCGGGGCGATGCGACGCGACAACAATACAATCCGTTTCATGTTCGCGGGCAAATTCAACGATTTTCTGCCCCGGGCTGCCAAACAGAACCTGACGCTTAACACCCGGAACATGCTCTACCGCAGCTTTCAGCCCGTCTTTCAATCCGACCCGGCGCTCTTCTTCATAGCCGTTGGGCAGATAACTGGTAGCAAAAGTCGGGATTGGCTCATCTACATACACAGCCGTAATTGTACCGCCCTCACTCAACAAAGCTTGCGCTGCTTCCAACGCGCGCGGGGTGTTGCGTTCTTGGTCCAATGATACGGGCACGAGAATATTTTTATACATGAGGCTCTCCTATTTTAGGTTGTTTGTAATCTTACCATGTTCACCAAAGCACAGCTTTGATGCATGTCAAAGCTATTTCAAGGCCCAGCCTAGCAATTTTTTTCCACCACAAGGCGCAATGCCGCGCGCCCATTGCGCCGCCCGGATCCAGTACTGTGATCAGCCAGACAATCGGGCGAAACCACAGCGGCACTTTTGCGGCTTCAAAGTGTTCAGCGGTTCATGGCCTGTGGTCGTACTTTATTCTTTCTTCAGGAAATCCCCGTTCAACCCTTGTTCGATCAGGGTGACAGTCTCCGGCACACCGTAAAGCGCGATAAAACCGCCAAAGCGCGGCCCTTGTGAGGCCCCGAGCAGAACCTCGTAGATCGCTTTGAACCAGTCACGCAAGGGATCAAAGCCGTGCTCTTTGCCCACCGCGAAAACCAGTGATTGCAGTGCATCGGCGTCTGCGTCAGCGTCCCAGCCGGACAACTGCGTCGCCAAATCAGCCAGTGCGGCGTGCTCAACATCGCTTGGCGCACGATATACCTTTTTGGGTTTCACAAAATCATGGAAATAGCGCACCGCATGTCCCGCTGCTGCATCCAGCCCCGGATGGGTTTGCGGTGTTGCATCGGGCGCATATTTATTGATGAACCCCCACATCTGTTCTGTGTTTTCCGCGCTCGAAGCAGATGCCAGGTTAAGGAGCATCGCAAATGGCACCACCATATCAGACATAGGCGGCTGGCCATTATGGATATGCCAGACCGGGTTATTCAGTTGCGCTTTCAGATCCTGCGTCACAAAAGCCCGCAATTGCTGGTGATACTCGTCCACCATTTTCGGGATCACGTCAAAATGCAACCGTTTCGCAGTTTTGGGTTTTTGATACATGAAATAAGACAGGCTCTCAGCGCTGGCATAGGTCAACCACTGGTCAATCGAAATCCCGTTGCCCGAGGATTTCGAAATTTTCTGGCCAACTTCGTCCAGAAACATCTCGTACACAAAATGCGCTGGGGCCGGCACGCCTAGAATGCGGCAAATTTTGTCATAAATATGGGTATTGGTGGAATGGTCCTTGCCATACATTTCAAAATCCACCCCCAGCGCTGCCCAACGCGCACCAAAGTCCGGCTTCCACTGCAGTTTCACCTGCCCGCCTGTGACCCGTTGGGTGATTTCCTCGCCATCCTCGTCATCAAAGGTAATCGTGCCCGCCGCCGCATCCACTGATTTCATCGGTACATATAAAACCCGTCCGGTTTTTTGCGATATCGGCAGGAAACAGGAATAGGTTTCGCGGCGCTCCTCGCGCAGGGATTTCAACATCACTTCCATGATCGCATCGTATTTTTCGACACAGCGCAGCAGGATTTCGTCAAACTTGCCACTCTTGTAAAACTCAGTCGCTGAAATAAACTCGTATTCAAACCCAAAGGTATCCAAAAACCGCCGTAGCATCGCGTTGTTATGCCCGCCAAAACTGTCAAATTCTCCAAATGGATCCGGCACCACCGAGAGCGGTTTTTGCAAATGCTCTTGTAACGCATCGGGGTTCGGCACATTGCTCGGCACCTTGCGCATCCCGTCCATGTCGTCAGAAAAACAAATCAGACGCGTGGGAATATCGCTCATCGCTTCAAATGCACGCCGGATCATCGTGGTGCGTGCCACTTCGCCAAAAGTACCGATATGGGGCAGGCCCGACGGCCCATAGCCGGTCTCAAACAGCACATAACCCTTGCTCGGCCCGTCCTTGCCGATACGCTTCAAAATCTTGCGCGCTTCCTCAAAGGGCCAGGCTTTAGAGGTCATGCACAGATCACGCATTTCAGACATTGGTTCATTCCGCTTCATTTTGGGTTACAGCCCACTCCCTATTGCCCCCAGCCCTCGCGGTCAATAATATAGCCGGGAATAACCCCTGAAAGGGACTACAATGCCAGCACAAATCTCCCCGCCGTCATCTTGGAGCCTGCAGGATGCGCTTGTCGCAATGATGGTGGCAACCTCGATATCGGACGAGCACATCCGAACGCTTGAGCTGCTCTCCATCGAACGGGTTATCAACCACCTGCCGATTTTTGCGGACTATGACTTGGATCGGTTGCGGATTGTATCACAAGCGGTTTTCGACCTGATGGAAGACGAAGACGGCCTTGATGCCCTTTTCGGTCTTGTGCGCGACTCCCTGCCCAGCCGTTTTTACGAAACTGCCTACGCCCTGAGCTGCGACGTCGCTGCTGCCGATGGCCGCCTGCGCGAAAGTGAATTGCGTTTCCTGGCGGAAACCCGCTATCAGTTGGAAATTGACCGCCTTTACGGTGCCGCAATTGAACGCGGCGCACGGGCGCGGCACATGACCGAGTAACCCCCTACGCCACCCCGTATTCCAGCGCCCAGCGGCGCAGCAGTTTTTGCTGCATCCGTTTGGCGCGCCTGCTCCAACTGCGCCCCCCTTCGGGACGTTCGCGTTGGGCTTTGGAAATCTTGTCGCGGCGCGCCAGATCAGCAGTAAAGATCGTGAACGCCAGCTTGCGCCCATTCGGGCAGTCAATATAGCCAGACAGCGCTGAGGCAAAATTCAGTGTGCCGGTTTTGGCCACCACTGAAACTCCCTTGATCGGCGCGCGCTTGCCCTTGGAATTGACCAGTCGGATATCCTTGAGCAACGGGCGAAGCGCCCCGTTCCAGCCGGTTTTGACCAAGACATCCGTCATCTGCCCCGCCGAAATCCGCGTCTTGTCGCCCAGCCCCGAATGGTCAACAAATTTCGCTCCCTTAATGCCATAGGCCCCCTGCGCCCAAGCGGTCATAACCCGCGCCGACCCCACCAGCGTGCTGGCCTTTGCGCCGCGTGCCTGTGTTGCTGACAAGCCTGAAACTTCGGCGGTCAGGTTGGTGGAATACTTTAACATCGCGCGCAACACAGCCCAGACGCGGCCCCCGTCGCCCTGCGCCAGAACCGTCCCCGACGGTGTCGTTGTGATTTCTGATCCCCGTGGCAGGGTCAGCCCGTGGCGTGCTGCAAGCGCGCGGAAAACCTCGCCCGCGTAATGCCCGGTATCGCGCACCGGCAACCAACGCCCGCCGCCCTTGCCCAGTGCCGTTTGCGCCACAGTCCAATTCTCGCTATTTTTACCCTGTTTGTAGGTAAACAAGGGCGATTTACGGTTCACCACGGTCATCTTGATGCTGCGCACCAGTGGGCGATACAGCTCGCCTCGCGCGTCCATTGTAACAGAATAGCCCTCTGTACTGCGCTTCCATTCAAAATATACTCGGTTGAAATTCAGGTTCAGGCCGGAAATCGCCGGGTTATAGCCCACATGATCCGGCTGCCCCGGATCAATCACCCGCTGATAGGGCAGCGCCCTGTCGTAAACCCCGAACTTGCCGGTTATCCGCTTGATACCCCGCGCCTTGAGCTGTGCCGCCAGTGTTCCCAAACCATCGCTGTCAAGGTGGGGATCACCACCGCCAACAAGCAGAATATCCCCCTTTAGAACACCGTTCACCACCGGCCCTGTGCCAATGATTCTGGTGGCAAAACGATGCTCACCCCCCAGACTGTCCAACGTATAAAGCGAGGTGATCGCCTTGGCGACACTGGCCGGCGGCAGGCTGGTTTTCGCGCCATGGGATTCCAGCACTTTTCCGCTTGTCGCATCAGCCACAACCACGCTCATCTTGCCCGACAGCTTTGCTTCGCGCAAAATCCTATCCAGCGCTGGCTGCTCATGGCGTTGCTTGATTGACTTGGCGGATACTCCTGCAGGGCGTGGCACCGGCCGCAGGGATTTCAGGGGCGCACCAGCAAAGGCAGGCAAGGCTGCGCTGGTCATCATTCCTGCAATCAATGCTCTACGGGTCAAAAACATGTTAGCATTCAATCCTCTACCGTCAAATCTACTGTATCACAAACAGGTGTTATCCCCAACTTCCGTTGTTGCGTAT
The DNA here is from genome assembly GCA_019090795.1 of Paracoccaceae bacterium. Taxonomy (GTDB): domain Bacteria; phylum Pseudomonadota; class Alphaproteobacteria; order Rhodobacterales; family Rhodobacteraceae; genus Amylibacter. The sequence goes on from JAHRVG010000083.1 coordinate 8,625, forward strand.
CTCTGTTGATGAAATATCAACCATTGGCCCGTTCAGCAAGCTCCAGCAAGGCGCGGTTCGAAATGGCAACGCGGTTGCGCGTCGCGTCGGCAATCGCGATTGATGATAGCGCCGCGCCACCCGTGAACAGCCCGCAGCCAGTTGTTCCTCGGGGCGCGCCAAAACCCCGACTGGCAAGGCGTGCATGATCCAGTTCCAATCTTTCCAGCGGTGAAAACCCGCCAGATTATCCGCCCCCATCAACCACACGAACCGCACACCGGGATAGCGCGGCAGCAACGCCCGCAGGGTTGCCGAGGTATAGCGTGTGCCCAAACGCGCCTCGAGATCGGTAATTTTGATGCGCGGATCATCCACCAAGGCATGACATGCCGCAACACGCTGCTCCAAGGGCGCAGGCCCACGCGATTTCAGTGGGTTGCCAGGGCTGACCATCCACCAGACCTGATCGAGCCCAAATGCCTTGAGCGCCCAGCGTGAAATATGCAAATGCCCCCGGTGCGGCGGATCAAACGACCCCCCAAGCAGCCCGACACGCAGCCCATGGGTTGCGAAAGGAAAACCATATCCCGCCAAATTCGTCAGTTTTTCACCTTCTTAAGCCGCGTTTTGCGCAACTCGCCCGCCTGCTCCAGCACCGGATAAGCCACCGCCGTAATATGTGAATGCACCCGGCGCAAATCACGCAAGGTATCCAGATGCAGAGCGCTAGTCGCCATGGTTTCCGGCGTCTCGTCGCGCAACCGTTCCATGTGGCTTTGCGTTAGGCCGCTTTGTAGCTTGTTCACCGAGGTTTTTTCCTCCAGTAACATCCGCGCCACCGATGCCTCGCCCGACATAAACACGCCGGTCGCCAGATTGAGGTTGGCCACCACACGGGCGTGCAATTCCTCGATCTCGGCCTGCCCTTGTTCCGAAAACACCAGATTATCCGAAATCCGTTTTTCCGAAATCGTCAGCAGGTTTTCCACAATATCACCGATGTGCTCCAGATTGGTGGTAAACAACAGAATTTCTGCGGCTCGCGCGGTCTCCGAATTGCTCATTTCCTGTTTGGTAATTTGCGTCACGTAGAATTTAATTTCCTCATAATACTGGTCAATCACATCCTCGTGGCTGCGCAGTTGCACAATCGGGGCCTTTTCGGTGCTTTCCATCGCTGTGCTAACCCCCCGCAGCATAGTCTCTACATGGGTTGCCATGTTCAAAACCTCGCGCGAAGCCGCGTTCAGTGATAGCACCGGCGTCTCGATCAGCGCCTCATCCAGATAGCGCGGCCCCTCTTCGGTTTCAGGCGTTTCCGGCTCCTGCACAAAACGCTCCAGCTGTGCGCCGATGATCCCTACAATCGGCAAGAAAAACAGCGCTAGCAAAATATTGAAAGCCATGTGGAAATCAATCACCAGCCTCTCGGCCCCAATACCCATTTGCCGGGCGCTTTGCTCGATTAATCCCGCAAAAGGCATCAATACAATCACCCCAATCGTTTTGATCGCCGCATTGCCCAGCGTCACCCGTCGTGCAGTTATTCCGCTTTTGAGCGTTGCAATAATCGGTGCGATTGTGCCACCAAGGTTGGCCCCCAGCACCAGATAAATCCCCAGAATCAACGGCACAACCCCAGAGGAAACCAAAGAGGAAACCAGCAAAACCGTCGCCAGAGAGGAATGGGTGACCCACGCCAGAACTGCCACCAGAAGAACCGCCAGAATAGGTTCGGATTCCAAAGACACAAGAATATCCTGCAACACCACAGACTGGCGCAAAGGTTCGGCCGACAGCAGAATAAAGCGCAAGGCAAACAGCATTAACCCAAGGCCGATAAAAACCCGCCCCAACTGACGATAGCGCAGGGTTTTCGCCGTTCGATGCATCACAAAGCCAAGGAACGTCAGAATAAACGGCACCAAGGACAGATCCAGCGACAGCAATTGTGCCACCAGTGTGGTTCCCACATCCGCCCCAAGTATAATCGCAATTGCTGCCACCAGCGTCACCAACCCGTGGCGCGCAAAAGTCGAGGTAATAAGCGCCGTGGCGGTGCTGCTCTGCACCAGCATCGTCACCACCACCCCGGCAGCAAAGGCCCGCAACCGGTTGCCGGTATTGGCCTGCACGATCTGGCGCAGCTCTGTACCGAACCCGCGGTTGATCCCAGTCTGCACCATCCGCAATCCCCACAAAAGCAAAGTCACAGAACCGATGATCTGTATCAATGTCTCGGTAGCACCCATGGCTCCCCCCCATTTCGATGTGCGAGCGCAGCACTATTCCCCAGGTAATTGTAAACTTCAAGGCCGAAACGCTACAGGTGTTATGGTTATTGCTGTCTGACCTGCAAGCCGCTAAAAGCCAACCAAACATTCAACTGGCGCTGGCCAAAAGGGTTCTGAACATGGCTTCTTATCAATATGTCTACCACATGGAGGGTGTCTCTAAAACCTACCCCGGTGGCAAAAAATGCTTTGAGAATATCCATCTCTCTTTCCTGCCCGGCGTAAAAATCGGCGTTGTCGGCGTGAATGGCTCGGGTAAATCCACCCTGATGAAAATCATGGCGGGGCTGGATAAGGATTTCACCGGCGAGGCATGGGCCGCCAAGGGGGCCAAGGTTGGCTATCTGCCACAGGAACCCAAGCTGGACGAGAGCCTGAATGTGCGCGAAAACGTGATGCTGGCGGTGGCTGACAAAAAGGCCATTCTGGATAAATACAACGAACTGGCGATGAATTATTCCGAGGAAACCGCCGACGAGATGGCCCAGTTACAGGACCAGATCGACGCTGATGATCTGTGGAATCTCGACGCCAGCATCGACATCGCGATGGAGGCATTGCGCTGCCCGCCCGATGACGCTGACGTCAAAACCCTGTCAGGGGGCGAAATGCGCCGCGTTGCCCTGTGCAAACTGCTGCTCGAGGCCCCCGACATGTTGCTGCTCGATGAGCCGACCAACCACCTGGACGCAGAAACCATCGCTTGGTTGCAAAAACACCTGATGGATTACAAAGGCACCTGCCTGATCGTGACCCACGACCGCTATTTTCTTGATGATATCACCAGCTGGATACTGGAACTCGACCGGGGTCGCGGCGTTCCCTATGAGGGCAATTACACCGCATGGCTGGAACAAAAAGCCAAGCGTCTGAAGCACGAGGCCAAAGAGGATAAATCTCGCCAGAAAACACTGGAACGGGAACTCGAATGGATTCGCCAAGGCACCAAAGCACGCCAAGCCAAGCAGAAAGCGCGGATCAATTCCTATAATGAACTGGCCAACCAGTCCGAGCGCGAGAAAGTTGGCCGCGCCCAGATCGTCATTCCCAACGGTCCCCGTTTGGGCGGCAAGGTGATCGAGGTTGAAGGCATATCCAAGGGCTTTGGCGAAAACCTTCTGATCGACGATCTGACATTCTCCCTGCCACCCGGCGGCATCGTAGGAGTCATCGGCCCCAATGGGGCAGGTAAATCAACCCTGTTTAAAATATTCACCGGCCAGGAAAAACCCGACGCAGGTACGGTTGAATACGGCGACACGGTCAAGTTGTCCTACGTTGATCAATCCCGCGACTCGCTCGATGACAAGAAAACCGTTTGGGAGGAAATTTCCGATGGGTTAGACATCATCAAACTGGGGGATGCTGAAGTAAACTCCCGCGCTTACTGCTCGTCTTTCAACTTTAAGGGCGGCGATCAGCAGAAAAAAATGGGCCTGCTATCGGGGGGCGAACGCAACCGCGTTCATTTGGCCAAACTGCTGCGCGACGGTGGCAACGTGTTGCTGCTCGATGAACCAACCAACGATCTTGACGTGGAAACCCTGCGCGCGTTGGAGGATGCCCTAGTAGATTTCGCCGGCTGCGCCGTGGTCATCTCGCACGACCGCTTTTTCCTAGACCGTATCTGTACCCACATGCTGGCTTTTGAAGGCGACAGCCACGTTGAATGGTTTGAGGGCAACTTCGCGGATTACGAAGAGGACAAAGTGCGCCGCCTAGGGCCAAATGCACTGGAACCGACTAGGGTTAAATATAAGAAATTTACACGTTAACTACACTCCATTGAGGTGCGTGAGTTTCACGCACCCTACCCCAATCCTTGCTCACCCTCCCCTCCCGCACATCGCGCTGAAAAGACGAATACGGCCAATCCACCACATTTTTCACCAGCCCATTCACCACCGGTGCTTGCCAACAAAACCGCACATGCGCCCAGTAATCGGCGCGATTGTTGATGTGGTGTTCGTGAAAGCTGCGTTGCCAGACGCTGCGCGCCACCCGGCGTGGCCCCTTGGGCAGTTGGCGTGAAAACCGGCCCTTGATCACCCGCCAGCGGGTAGCGTAATCCATATCATCCAGCGGCAAGCTGACCACGGCATGCAATTTATCAGGCAGCACCACAATGGAATCAAAACCCCACGGGCGTTTCAGCCAAGTGCGGTGAAACGCTGCGCGCAGGGTGTCTATTTCGCGGGTCAGCAGATCAGAGCCACGTTGCGCCAGATTGACGGTAAAAAAGAGCGTGGCAGCGGGGTTTGGGCTGTTCAAGAAATCAGGCATGCCCCAGTTAGCCTGATTCTGATTACGGTTCCGTTAACGCAAAACGCGGCACCCGTTGGCACCGCGTTTTGTTCTTATTTACAGATGCCTTAGCTCCGGTTCATCCGGTTCTCGATCAGCTCTTCCACCACGCTCGGGTCTGCCAAGGTCGAGGTATCCCCCAGCGCATCGAAATCATCCTCGGCGATTTTGCGCAAGATACGGCGCATGATTTTACCAGAGCGGGTTTTGGGCAGACCCGGCGCCCATTGCACCAGATCCGGCGTCGCAATCGGGCCGATTTCCTTGCGCACCCATTGGCGCAGCTCAGCGCGCAGGTCGTCGGTGTATTCCGCGCCTTCCATCAAGGTAACATAGCAATAGATGCCTTGGCCCTTGATCTCATGGGGATAGCCGACAACAGCGGCTTCGGACACTTTGGGGTGCGCCACAAGGGCACTTTCGACCTCGGCCGTGCCCATACGGTGACCGGAAATATTGATTACGTCATCTACCCGCCCGGTAATCCAGTAATGGCCATCCGCGTCTCGCTTACAGCCGTCACCGGCAAAGTAATAGCCTTTGTAATCCGCGAAATAGGTTTTGATAAACCGCTCATGATCGCCATAAACCGTGCGCATTTGGCCGGGCCAGCTGGATTTGATCGCCAACACGCCCTCAGCCGGGCTGGTGTGGATTTCTTCTCCGGATGTTGGCTCCAGAACTACAGGTTCGACGCCAAAGACCGGCACCATGCAGGAACCCGGTTTGGCGGCATGGGCACCGGGCAACGGCGTCATCATGTGACCACCGGTTTCGGTCTGCCACCATGTATCCACAATCGGGCATTTGCCTTTGCCAACAATGTCATTGTACCAGTTCCAGGCCTCCGGATTGATCGGCTCGCCGACCGTTCCCAGCAAGCGAATGCTGGAGAGGTCGCATTTGGTTACCCATTCGTCACCCTTTGCCATAAGCGCGCGAATTGCGGTGGGGGCGGTGTAGAACTGGTTGACCTGATGCTTGTCGCACACCTGCCAGAACCGCGACGCATCGGGATAAGTTGGCACGCCTTCAAACATCAAAGTTGTCGCACCATTGGCCAGCGGGCCATAGATGATATAGCTGTGGCCGGTGACCCAACCCACATCTGCGGTACACCAGAAGATATCGCCCTCGTGATAATCAAAGGTGTATTTATGGGTCATGGAGGCGAAAACCAGATACCCGCCGGTGCTGTGAACAACGCCTTTAGGGGTGCCTGTGGAACCAGAGGTATAGAGAATAAACAGCGGATCTTCGGCTGCCATTGGCTCCGGTGGGCAATCAGCCGAGACCTCTTTTTCCAGTTCATGCAGGTAAAAGTCGCGGTCATTAATCCACGTAGTTTGCCCGCCCGTGTGCTGCACTACCAACAATTTTACGTGGTCATTGCAGTGCAAAAGCGCCGCATCCGCGTTTGATTTCAGCGGCGTATCGCGCCCCCCCCGTGGGGCGTAATCAGCCGTAATAACCACCCGCGCGCCGGAATCATTGACCCGGTTGGCCAGTGCATCGGGCGAAAACCCGGCAAACACGATTGAATGCACCGCACCGATACGCGCACAGGCCAGCATAGCAAAGGCTGCCTCGGGGATCATTGGCAAATACAGGATGACCCGGTCGCCTTTGCTAACGCCCATACCCTTGAGGACATTCGCAAACTTGCTGACCTTTTCGTGCAGCTGATTATAGGTGATTTTTTTGTCCACCTCGGGATTGTCAGATTCCCAGATGATTGCGGTTTGGTCGCCGCGCTTTTCCAGATGGCGGTCAACACAGTTGGCGCAGACATTCAAAAGACCGTCTTCATACCATTTGATCGACACATCCGGGTGTTCAAAGGTGGCATTGCGCACAATGCTGTAGGGCTTGATCCAGTCCAGCCGTTTACCATGTTCTCCCCAAAACTTGTCGGGATCAGCAATCGACTCTTTGTACATTGCCTCGTAGCCCGCCAAATCAACGTGGGCGTTGGATGTAAATTCGTCGGATGGGGGATATGTCTCTTGGCTCATGGCGTCCTCTTGGGGTTAGACCAACGGTCAGAAATGGGGTTAGCGAAAAGAAACCGGATTTCCGGCGTTACCGCAAGGGGGCACACCGGAAATCTGTAGTTTAAATGGCCAGATAATCGTGGCGCAGTTGCTCGTTTTCCAGAACTTCCTGGGCAGTGCCGTCAAACACTACCTTACCCGTGTCCAGAATAACGGCGCGGTCGGCCAGCTTCAGTGCCGCAATAGCATTTTGCTCCACGATGATGGTGGTCATGCCTTGCTCGCGAATGTGTTTCAGGGTTTTCTCGATTTCCTGAACAATCACGGGAGCGAGGCCCTCATAGGGTTCGTCCAGCAACAACAGCTTGATGTCACGCGCCAGCGCACGGCCAATCGCCAGCATTTGCTGCTCGCCACCCGACAGGGTGGTGCCCTCTTGCTTGCGGCGCTCGCCCAGACGCGGGAACAGCTCATAAATGCGTTCAATCGACCAGCCGATGGGTTTTTCAATCTGCGCCAATTGCAGATTTTCCTCAACAGTCAGACCTTGGATGATCCGGCGATCTTCTGGCACCAACTGCATACCCAGTTGCGCCGCCTGATAGGCCTTCATAGTGTGCAGCGGTTGGTGATCAAGCCAAACTTCGCCCTTTACCAGCATCGGGTCGGCAAGGCGTGCGATTGCACGCAAGGTCGAGGTTTTTCCCGCCCCGTTGCGGCCCAATAGAGCCAGAATTTCACCCTCTGCCACGTTGAAAGTAACACCTTGAACGATGTAACTCTCGCCGTAATAGGCATGAATATCATGGGCCGAAAAATAGGCCGGTTCAGAGCGCGGCTTATCCACACCCATGGTGTTTGTATCTAGTCCGAGCGTCATTCCGCTGCCTCCCCAAGATAGGCTTCCTTGACCTTTGGATGGCCTTTGATATTTTCCGGCAAGTCTTCGACAATCACCGTACCCTGAGCCAACACCGATATTTTTTGTGCCAGTGAGAACACTACATGCATGTCATGCTCAATGATCGCCATGGTGATGTGGCGACGTTCCTGAATACGGGCCAACAGCTCGATTGTGTTGTTGGTATCCGCGCGCGCCATGCCCGCTGTAGGTTCATCCAGCAACAACAACTGCGGGTCTTGCGACAGGCACATGGCCATCTCAAGACGCCGCTTGTCACCGCGTGACATGCTGCTGGCGGTCATATGCATCTTGTCGGCCATATCCACATCCAGCAGCATCTTTTCTGCCTTCTCGCGGATGTCGACCTCTTGCTCTACCCGTTCAATCGCGTGCATACGAAACGCGCCATCGCGTTTGGCAAAACAGGGGATCATCACGTTTTCAAACACCGTCAGGTCGCCAAAGATCTCGGGTGTTTGAAACACCCGGCTAACGCCCATCTGGTTGATGTCATAAGGCTTTTTTCCCAGCAGGCTTTGCCCGTTAAACGTCACTGATCCTGTGTCCGGCACCAGTTTGCCGACGAAACAGTTCAGCAGGGTTGATTTACCGGCCCCGTTGGGACCGATGATTGCGTGAATTGTGCCTTCCTCAACGGAGAGGTTCACGTTTTGCAACGCTTTCAACCCGCCAAAGCTTTTGTTCACATTCTGGACTTCAAGAATTCCCATTATGTGTCTCCTTATTCAGCAGGTTTTGTGGTTGAAGCGCCGGTCTCGTCGATGTCGCCCTTGCTACCAAAGCGGTTGCGGATGCGCTCTGCGCCCTCCATCAGACCACCGGGCAGGAAGATCACCACCATCATGAACAACAAACCAAGGGTCAGGTGCCAGCCATCGCCGGTAAAGCGGGCAAATACCCAGACCAAGAGGTTTTCCAGGCCGTCAGGCAGGAAATCAAACCAACCGTGCAACACGTTCTCGTTGATCTTGGAAAAAATGTTTTCCAGATACTTGATCGCGCCTGCACCCAATACTGGCCCAAGCAACGTTCCTGCGCCACCAAGGATGGTCATCACAACCACCTCGCCGCCCACAGTCCATTGCATCCGTTCAGCCCCCGCCAAAGGGTCCATGCTGGCCAGCAAACCACCCGCCAAACCGGCATACATGCCCGAAATCACAAAGGCAGCCAGGGTGTATGGGCGTGGGTTCAGGCCGGTATAGCTCATCCGGTTTTGGTTGCTTTTCACCGCCCGAAGCATCAGCCCGAAAGGTGAGCGGAAGATGCGCAAGGACAGATAGAACGAGCAAATCGCGATGAAGGCACAAACATAAAAGCCAACGTTAAAGGTGAACAAGTGGCCCCAGACCTCCCATTTGGCAGAGCTGCTCATTTGCAGGCCAAACAGGTTGGTGTAGGTGGAGCTGCCTTCCCCATCCAAAATGCGCAGGTCATTGGGACGAATTTGCAACCCGGTCTCGCCATTGGTGATCGGGGTGAGTACCGAATAGGCAAGGTTATAGGACATTTGCGCAAAGGCCAGCGTCAGGATCGAAAAGTAAATCCCCGACCGTCGCAGGCTGATATAGCCGATCATCAAGGCAAACAGGCCCGACATAATCACGGCCAGAATAATCCCCGGAATGATGTTCATCGACAACAGCTTGAACATCCAGACCGCAGAATAGCTGCCCACACCCAGAAACGCGGCATGACCAAAGGACAGATAGCCCGTCAGGCCAAACAGGATGTTGAAACCTATGGCAAAGATGCCAAAGATCGCCACACGCTGCATCAGGTCAGGATAGCCCCCGTTGAACTGCGCCATTGCGCTGCTCTCGGAAAACGGCTGCATCACAAAAGGCGTGCTCAGCGTCAACAGGATCACGATGATCAGGAACTTGGTGTCTTTATTGTTTAATCCCAGCATGGTCTAATCCTCCATCACGCCTTTTTTACCCATCAGACCGCGCGGACGGGTCAAAAGGATGATGATTGCAACAAGGTAGATGATGATTTGGTCAATGCCCGGCAAGATCGATTTGATCTCGTTCATCGAGGCAAAGCTTTCCAGAATACCCAGCATGAACCCCGCCAGAATGGCTCCGGGCAGGCTGCCCATGCCGCCAACAACCACCACTACAAAGCTCAGCACAAGAAAATCCATCCCCATGTGATAGTTCGGACTGTTGATCGGCGTGTACATCACACCCGCAAGCCCGGCAACTGCCGCCGCCACACCGAACATAATGGTGAAACGCTTGTCGATGTTGATGCCCAGCAGGCCAACGGTTTCGCGGTCCACCATACCCGCGCGCACAACCATCCCGAAGGTGGTAAAGCGCAAGAAGGAGAACACGCCACTGATAATGATGACCGAGAACACGAAATAGACGATCCGCCAGAAAGGATAGATGATTTTATTCGCCTCGAACCCTAACATAGTGCCAAAATCAAACGAGCCTTTGAACACATCAGGCGCGGGGGTCGGGATCGGGTTGGCGCCGTAGAATTGTTTGATAACCTCTTGCAAAACGATTGCCAGACCAAAGGTCACAAGGATCTGATCCGCGTGCGGACGATTATAGAAATGCTTGATCAGCCCGCGTTCCATCGCCCAGCCGATAAACAGCATGATCGGGATCGCAAACAGGATCGCCAAAGGCACCGACCAGTCAATGATCGCCTGACCCGTTGCCTCGCCAAACCACACTTCGACATAAGGGGTTTTGACTTTCAGCGCATTGCCAAGGAAATCCGTCTTGCTTTCGTCAATGGTGATCTGCGAGATCATCAGGATCTTTTGCAAAGTCACTGAGCAGAAAGCCCCGATCATAAACAGCGCTCCGTGGGCAAAGTTCACCACGCCCAGCGTGCCAAAAATCAGCGTCAGACCCAAGGCAATCAGTGCATAAGCGCTGCCTTTGTCCAAGCCATTCAATAGTTGAAGAATTATCTGGTCCATCATCCCCGCCCGATGTGAAAAAATAGAGTCTGGCCGCGCAAAGACGCGACCAGAATTTCTTAGTCGTGTAGAGCGCTTATGCGCCTGGGTTACACTTACCCAATTCGCCACCAGCAAACATTGGGTGATCCGGTGCGTATTCAACCTGCGCACGTGGGGTCACTTCAACAACTTCCAGAACGTCAAACTCGGATGTGGGGTTCTCTTTACCCTTCACAACCAACACGTCCTTAAAGCACTGGTGGTCTTCGGCGCGGTATTCAGTTTCACCGTTGCCCAGACCATCAAACTTGAAGCCTTCCAATGCTTCACCAACACCACAAGGATTGTGGGTGCCAGCGCGCTCACACGCATCCGCATAAAGCAGAGTTTGGCAATACACAGTGTGTGCAGCCTGCGAAGGAGGGAAGCCGTATTTTGTACCGAAGGATTTAACAAAAGCTTTGGAGCCTTCATCCTGCAGCGACCAGTGCCAGTTGGTTGAACCAAAGATACCTTTAACGTTCTCACCCGCACCTTTCGCCATCAGACGAGAGTACAGAGGCACAACGATTTCAAAGTTATTGCCGTTTACAACTTTGTCACGCAGACCAAACTGAACCGCAGCAGTCAACGAGTTGATCATGTTACCGCCGTAGTGGTTCAGAACCAGAATATCGGCTCCGGAGTTCAGCACAGGCGCTACATATGACGAGAAGTCAGTTGTCGCCAGCGGGGTTAGCACGTTGTTTACGGTTTCCCAGCCTTTGGCTTCTGTTGCAGCCTGGATGGACTCTTGTTGTGTCCAGCCCCAGGTGTAGTCAGCAGTCAGGTGATAGGCACGACGGTCTTTGCCATACATTTTTTCCAGCACTGGTGCCAAAGCCGCGCCAGACATATAGCCGTTAAAGAAGTGACGGAAGCCGTTGGCTTTCTTATCTTTACCGGTTGTGTCGTTGGAGTGGGTCAGCCCGGCCATGAAGATTACGCCAGCTTCTTGGCACAGACCTTGAACAGCAATCGCAACACCCGAAGAAGAGCCGCCAGTGATCATCACTGCGCCATCTTTTTCGATCATGGATTTCGCAGACGCACGCGCCGCATCCGATTTGGTTTGCGTGTCACCGGTCACAAAGGCCACCTTGTTGCCAAGGATACCGTTACCCTTCAGCGCATTGGAGCTGAAAGTGTTCATCATGCCGCCATCACCGCCACCGTTCAGGTGCTCGACTGCCAGCTCGTATGCGCGCAGCTCATCCGCACCCTCGTCGGCGTAAGGGCCGGTTTGGGGAACGTTAAAGCCCAGCGTAACTTTGCCGCCCGATGGGGCGTTCGTATATGCGTTCGCTTGCGAGGTGAAGAATGTTGGCATTGCCAGACCGGCACCAACAACAGCACCACCCTTAAGCAGGCCGCGACGGGTTGTTTTATTATGAGACATAGATTTCCTCCCAATCATCTCGTGAACCGGATCAGCGTGAATAGAAGCGTGAATCCAGAGTTGTCAGTGTAGACCAGTGCATTGTCGCGCCTTTTGTGAATAAATCAATAAATACTTGCTTTTCCTATATTTTTTTGTAAATTCCTTTACTGTATACAGTAATAAACTGTAAATATATTTACAACAACGCGCCAAACCAAGGCAAACAAAGGAAATTTTAATGGTCCGCACTCTAGTCGGCAGCCGCATTCGCGAACGCAGACGCGCCCTCAAACAGACACAATCGGCGCTCGCGCAGGCTGTCGGCATTTCAGCTTCCTACCTAAATCTGATCGAACACAATCGCCGGGGAATCGCTGGTCGCACGCTTTTGGCGCTGGCAGCAGAGCTGGAAGTGGACATCAGCGAGCTGTCAGAGGGGGCGGATGGCGTGTTGGTCAACCGCCTGACCGAAATCGCCAAAACCAGCAGTGAAATTCCGGAGATCGAGCGTACAGAAGAATTCATCGGCCGCTATCCGGGCTGGGCGAAACTGCTGGCCAGCGTCGGCAAAACAGCCCAGAGCCAACGGGAAAATCTGGCGGCCCTGACCGACCGGATGAACCACGACCCGTTCTTATCCGAAACCATGCACCAGATCCTGTCCAATATCACCGTGATCCGCTCCACCGCCGGAATTCTGGATACCACACCGGATATTTCCGATGAACACCGCACCCGTTTCCTGAAAAATATCCGCACCGAAAGTCAGCGCCTCTCGACCACAGCACAGGCCATGGTGGATTTCTTTGACGCCCCGCAGACCGAAACCACCGCCACACCTCACCCAGAAGATGAATTCTGGGTGCAGCTCAAACATCACCTCCCGGAACTGGAGGCAGGCATCACCACCATCGAGACCCTGCTGGACCAGCAACCGAAGCGCACCGCTACCAGTACCAGTGCCTTGCAGCATTCCCTGCAATACTATCGCGACGTGGCGCGCGATCTGCCGCTCGACGCTTTTCACAGGGCGATCAGCAGCACCGCTTGCGATCCGCTGGCGCTGGCCCAGCATTTCAACACTCCGGTGATCAACGTGTTGCACCGGCTGGCCCATTTGCCCGCATCCCCTGACACCCCCGCCTTTGGCCTGATGGAGTGCGACATGTCCGGCGCAATCCTGCTGCGCAAGGAAATCCCCGAATTCGCCCTACCGCAATATTCCAGCGCCTGCCCGCTCTGGCCGATCTACCGCGCCTTCGCCGCCCCCGGTCAACCGATCCGAGCGGTGCTGGAAATGCCAACCGGGGTGCAAGTCACCACCTTCAGCATCGCCCGCACCATCACAAGTGATCGTTATGATCTGCCGCCGCTGCTGCGATCCACGATGATCTTCACCACCGACCCTCGCGCCGCCCTGCCCACCAGCCCGCCAATCCTTGCAGGGTTGCATTGCTCTGTCTGCCCACGCAAGCACTGCGCGGAGCGGCGCATCGACTATATACTTTCGTAGCGTATCCACCTTGCCAGCACCCCGACAATCACCTTATGCTAAAACTGCCATTGAACTGGGAGGAAGACATGGCCGGTAAAATCCTTCTGATTGAGGATGAGCCCCACATCGTAGAAGCTTTGTCCTTCCTGTTGGAGCGAGAGGGCTGGCAGGTGGTTGCCCATTCCAATGGCGCTGATGCGGCGCAAGTGGCGGCGCTGCGCCAACCGGATGTGATTATCCTCGACGTCATGCTGCCCAACAAAAGCGGCATCGAAATCCTCAGGGAAATCCGCGCCAACACGCAAACCGCGCAAAAACCGGTGCTGATGCTTACCGCCAAAGGGCAGGCCCGCGACCGCGCGGCAGCACAAGAAGCCGGCGTCAGCGTCTTCATGACCAAGCCGTTTTCCAATCAAGCCATCATCGACACTGTCAGGTCGCTGGCCCAATGAGCAGCGAGACCTCCAGCTTTCTTGAGCGCGACCAGCAAGCACAACGCAAACGCAAAACCCGCGAGGCAGCGGCCTTCCTGCCAATCCTCGGCGTCATTTTGCTACTCACCCCGATGATCTCTGTCTTCACCCAGGACACCCGCACCGGCGGTATACCCAATGCGGTGTTCTATGTTTTTGGCGTCTGGCTGCTGCTGATTGGTCTGACCTTTCTGATCGCCCCACGCCTGCAACAGGACGACAAAGACTGATGCAGCCGTTTAACCTGCTCGTCACCATTTGCCTGATCTATGTTATTGGTTTGTTTGTCATCGCCTATGTTGCGGAAAAAGGCGCAGCCGAGGGCAGGCTGACCTTTCTGCGCTCCCCCGTGGTCTATACCCTGTCGCTTTCGGTCTATTGTACCGCATGGACATTTTACGGCGCGGTTGGTTCCGCAGCCCGCAACGGCCTGGAATTTGTCGCCATTTACCTAGGCCCTACCCTCGTTTTCATGGGCTGGTGGTGGCTGTTGCGTAAACTGGTGCGCATCGGGCGCACCCAGCGTATCACCTCGATTGCCGATCTGATCTCCTCGCGCTATGGAAAATCTAACACGCTGGCGGTGATCGTCACCTTGATGGCGGTGATCGGCACCACACCCTATATTGCGCTGCAACTGCAATCCCTCACTCTCAGCTTTTCAGCCTTTACCGCCGATAGCGGCCAATCCATCCCCTCCCCCGCCGTCACCGCTTTCTGGGTCGCTGTTGGCCTTGCGGTTTTCACCATTTTTTTCGGCACCCGCAATTTGGATGCCAATGAGCGCCACCACGGCGTTGTCACGGCCATCGCGGTCGAGGCGGTGGTCAAACTGGTCGCTTTGCTATCGGTTGGCATATTCGTGGTCTGGGGCGTGGCCGATGGCCCCTCGGATATCTTTTCACGCATGGATCCAGAGCTGCTCAAGGGGGGGCAAATTTTCACCCCGCGTTGGGTAACTTTGATGTTTCTGTCCTCCACCGCGATCATCTGCCTGCCGCGCATGTTTCAGGTGGTTGTTGTGGAAAATTCCGTCGAAAAACATCTGGCAACGGCCAGCTGGGCCTTCCCGCTGTACCTGTTCGGGATGAGCCTGTTTGTATTGCCCATCGCCATCGCGGGCCAAAGCGAGCTGCCCGTCGGTGCAAACCCCGACCTGTACGTGATGACGGTGCCCTTGGCCAAAGAGCAAACCGGCCTTGCTGCGCTGGCTTTTCTGGGGGGGTTTTCCTCGGCCACGAGCATGGTCATCGTTGCTGCCATTGCCCTTTCAACCATGATGTCCAACCACATCGTGTTGCCGCTTTGGCTGACCCTGAACAGAGGCCGCAACCCCCAGAGCGACGACGTGCGCACCTTACTGTTGCGCGCGCGCCGGCTCAGCATAGGTGGCATTTTGGCGCTGGGGTATTTTTACTATCAGATCACCGGTGGCACCGATGCGCTGGCTTCTATCGGGTTGATCGCCTTTTTGGGCGTGGCACAGGTCATGCCCGCCCTTTTGGGTGGTATTTTCTGGCAAGGCGCCACCCGCAAAGCTGCCATCGCAGGGATCACTACCGGCTTTGCTCTATGGGCCTACACCCTGTTCTTGCCCAGTTTTGGCGGTGCCTTTATCCTGTCCCAGACCACAATCGACCACGGCCCGCTTGGCATCGCTCTGCTGCGTCCCTACGGGTTGCTGGGATTGAACATCCCGGACCATCTGGTACATGCGGTCAGCTGGTCTATTGGCATGAACACACTCGTGTTTATCACAACCTCGCTGTTCACCACACCGCGTCCGATCGAGCGCCGCCAAAGCGTGCAATTCGTTAATGTCTATGGTCGGTTCTCACCGCGCAGTGGTAGAAGCCACAGTGCAGAACCCGAAGAATTGCTGGTTCTGGCACAGCGCATTCTGGGACGAAATACGGCCATTAAACTGTTCAACGAAACCGCCGCAGAACAAGGCAAATCGCGGGGCCTGCCCGACCCCACCGACAGCTTTATGGAAAAACTGGAGCGGGATTTCGCCGGTTCTGTAGGGGCTGCGACCGCCCATGCGATGCTGGGGCAAATCACAGGCGGCCCGGCTGTATCCGTCGAAGATATGATGGCCGTGGCCGATGAAACCGCCGGAATCATGGAATATTCCGCCCGCCTGAAAGCCCAATCGGAAGAGCTGACCAAAACCGCACAACAACTGCGCAAAGCCAACCTGCAACTGATGGAGTTGGGCGAACAGAAAGACACGTTTCTCAGTCAGGTCAGCCATGAATTGCGCACGCCCATGACCTCTATTCGTGCCTTCTCCGAAATCCTGCGCGACAGTGATCAGCTAGAACCCGACCAGCTGAAACATTTTTCGGGCGTGATCCACACTGAAAGCATCCGCCTGACCCGTCTGCTCGACGACATTCTGGATCTGAGCTTTATGGAAAACGGCCAAGTGAAGCTGAACATCCGGAGAACTGACCTCGGAAGCATTATAGATCGCGCCATCACCACCACAGAAACCCACCTGCAAGAGCGCAAAATTCTGCTCAAGCGGGATCTGGATCACGAGGCGATTACCGTGAACACCGATCCGGACAGGCTGGCGCAAGTATTAATTAACCTGATTTCCAATGCCGCGAAATATTGTAGCGCCCAAAAGCCTGAGGTCTCAATCAGTTGTGGGCGCAGTGCTAGCGCGGTACTCATAGACGTGGCTGACAACGGCAGTGGTATCGAAGCGGCAGACATCGACCTGATTTTCCAGAAATTTTCCAGACTTAGCGGCGTGTTTTCTGCCGGTAGCGCCGGTCTGGGGCTACCGATCAGCCGTGAAATCATGCGAAACCTCAAGGGCACGCTGACCTATGTGCCCACTGCAAAGGGCGCATTGTTCCGGATTACCCTTCCCCTGTAACCAGTTGTCTGTGGTTTTTCACCAATCCCTGCCGAAAAATGGACAATGCCGCGCAATGCCACCTTGTCACCGCCGGTGCAGCGGTTAAAATAGACGCTGGTTAATAGAAATCCTATCCGATAGGACAAGTTCGGACCGGCAACGCGCCGGGGAACATCAGGAGCATAAAGATGTCGTGGACAGATGAGCGTGTCGAGCTGTTGAAAAACATGTGGGGCGAGGGCCGCAGTGCCAGCCAGATTGCCAAGGAATTGGGCGGCGTGACGCGCAATGCGGTGATCGGCAAAGTGCACCGTCTGGGCCTGTCCAACCGGGCAACTCCAGCCAAAGCGGCCAAGGAAAAACCCGCACCGAAGGAGGCCGCGAAGCCAAAACCCAAACCAAAGGCGGCCGCGCCAGCGGCGCCGACGCCAGTGGAGCCGGAGTCCAACACCCACGCCGTGGTCAAGGCCGTCAGCATCCCACCGCGCAAGCCAATTATCACGGCAGGCAAACCCCTGCCACCACAACCCTCGACCAACGAGATCAGCAAAGAAGCGCTGGCCAATGTGGCTTTGGTTGAGAAAAAGGCCAAAAAGCTGACCTTGATGGAACTAACCGAGCGCACATGCAAATGGCCGATCGGCGACCCTGCAACGGATGATTTCTGGTTTTGTGGTCTGGGTGTGCAACAAGGAAAACCTTACTGCGAAGCCCACAACGCGGTCGCTTTCCAGCCCATGTCTGCGCGGCGCGACCGTCGTCGCTGAATTGCAACAGGCCCGCAAAGCATTACTTAACACCCATAAGCTATATGGGGCTACAGAATGATTTGTTACACGCTCAAATGCGCCGATGACCACCGGTTTGACAGCTGGTTCCAGTCGGCAGAGGCGTTCGACAAGCTGATGGCCGCAGGCATGGTGACCTGTTCCGTTTGTGGTGCGCTTGGGGTGGAAAAGGCGATTATGGCCCCACAGGTGCGTACGGCCCGCAAACAGCCCCAAAAACCCGAGGCGCCGCTATCGGCACCTGCCTCTCCCGCCGAACAGGCGCTTACGGAGATGCGAAAAATGGTTGAGGCCAACTCAGAAGATGTTGGTGATAATTTCGCCGATGAGGCCCGCGCCATTCACGACGGCGATGCCCCGGAACGTTCAATTTACGGCCAGGCCAAACCGGAAGAGGCCAAAGCCCTGATCGACGACGGCATTGAGGTCTCGCCACTACCTTGGGGCAATAAACGGACGAATTAGAGGCTGTTTGTGAGGCGCCATCGCCCCTTCCTCCTTGCCCCGCGCCCCTTTCACCGCTAAGACGTTCCCGACTGAAAATCTAGGTTCGAGAGCAATACTATGCCCCGCTTGGTGATGAAATTTGGCGGCACATCCGTGGCCGATCTGGAGCGGATTAAAAATGCCGCTCAAAAAGTAAAGCAAGAGGTCGAAAACGGCTTTGAGGTGATTGTTATTGTCTCGGCCATGTCTGGCAAAACCAATGAAATGGTGGGCTGGGTGCAAGAGACCTCGCCGCTTTATGATGCACGCGAATATGATGCGATTGTGTCCTCGGGCGAGAACGTCACCGCTGGCCTGATGGCGCTGACCTTGCAGGAAATGGATATCCCCGCGCGCAGTTGGCAAGGTTGGCAAGTACCGCTGAAAACCACCTCCGCCCATGGTGCAGCACGGATTGAGGAAATCCCCACCGACAATCTGGATGCCAAGTTTGGCGAGGGTATGAAAGTTGCGGTGGTTGCAGGCTTTCAGGGCATCGCAGTAGATGGCCGGATTACCACACTGGGGCGTGGCGGTTCCGACACCACAGCAGTGGCTTTTGCGGCAGCATTCAGCGCCGCGCGTTGCGATATCTACACTGATGTGGACGGCATTTACACCACCGACCCGCGGGTTGTGCCCAATGCAGCCAAGCTGAAAAAAATATCTTACGAGGAAATGCTGGAACTGGCGTCCCTTGGGGCCAAGGTGCTGCAAACCCGCTCTGTTGAGCTGGCGATGCGTTTCAAGGTGCCGCTCAGGGTTCTCAGCTCGTTTGAGGCCGACATATCAACAAACGCCGGAACACTGGTGTGTGATGAGGAAGAGATCATGGAAAACAATGTCGTAAACGGTGTCGCCTTCGTGCGGGACGAGGCAAAAATGACCCTGGTATCCGTGGCTGACCGTCCGGGCATTGCCGCTGCGATCTTTGGGCCGCTGGCGGATGCGGGCATCAATGTAGACATGATCGTGCAAAATATTTCCGAGGAAGGGCGTACAGACATGACGTTTTCCTGCCCGGTAGATCAGGTGCTGCGCGCCGAGAAGGCCCTGAACGGGGCCAAAGAAAGTGGCGAGATTAATTATCATGGGCTGGTGTCGGACAAAGACGTAGCCAAGGTCTCGGTTGTCGGCATCGGCATGCGCAGTCACGTAGGCGTGGCCAAGCAAATGTTCGACGTTTTGGCCCGCGAAGGCGTGAACATCAAAGTGATCACAACCTCCGAAATCAAAATTTCTGTGCTTGTGGACCGAAAATATATGGAATTGGCAGTCAGGGCGTTGTATGATGAGTTTGAACTCGAACATGCAACTTAAGCGAGAATTATTTTGAGACTGGCAGGCCAAGACAGCAGGAAACTGCTCACAAAGCTGCGCGACACGCTGGCAGAAGATGGCGACGGACAAGAACGGCTGGACCACATCACCCAGCTGGTTTCCAAGAGCATGGGCACGCAAGTTTGCTCTATCTACTTGCGTCGCGACCGCCAGACACTGGAACTTTGCGCTACTCAGGGGCTCAAGAAGGCCTCGGTTCACCAGACCCGTATGCGCTATGGCGAAGGGCTGGTGGGGCGTGTGGCTCAGGAGGCCATTCCGATCAACGCCGAGGATGCCACAAAAGAAAAGGGCTTCCGCTACATGCCCGAAACCGGCGAGGAGCGCTATTCATCCTTGCTCGGGGTGCCGATACAGCGGCTTGGCGAAGTCTTGGGCGTGTTGGTTGTACAGAGCCGCAAAAAACGGAAATTCACCGACGACGAAGTCTACGCCCTTGAAATCGTTGCGATGCTGATTGCCGAAATGAAGGAACTTGGCGCCTTTGTCGGTGCTGGCGAAGCCATGACCGCCCCGCATCAGCGCGCATTGATGTTTCAAGGCGCGTCTGCTCAGGAAGGATCGGCTCAGGGCACTGTTTTGTTGCATGACCCGCAAATCGTAATCGCAAACCCGGTTGCCGATAACCCTAAGGCCGAAAAAAAACGCCTGAGCAAAGCGATGGACCAGTTACGCATATCCATTAACGATTTGCTGAAGGCGAACAAGGCCTCTGCGGCAAATGACGAACAGCGTGATGTGATGGAAGCCTATCGCATGTTTGCCAACTCCAAAGGCTGGATGAAACGTCTAAGGGCAAGCATCGACAGTGGTTTGGCGGCTGAGGTTGCGGTGGAAAAAGAACAATCTGCCACCCGTGCACGCATGGCGCGCGTTCCCGATCCCTATCTGCGCGAACGTCTACATGATCTGGATGATCTGTCCAACCGGCTACTGCGTCAATTAACTGGCCAGGGACGTCAGGCAGGGGACGCAATACCGGAAAATGCGGTTTTGGTGGCGCGTAATATCGGCCCTGGTGAATTGCTGGAATACGGAAAATCCCTCAAAGGTATCGTACTGGAACAGGGGTCCGTGGGGTCTCACGCCGCGATTATCGCGCGGGCCTGGGCGATTCCGATGGTGATCCACGCCAAGAGAATAACCGTCGATGCACTGAATGGCGACGCCATTTTGGTGGATGGCGATCAAGGTATCGCCCACTTGCGCCCCGACGAATCAATCACGGCTGCCTACAGCGAAAAAATGGCCATGGCGACCCAGGCCAAGGAGCGCTATGCGACGATCAAAGACAAACCGGCACTGACCAAAGACGGTGTGCGTTTTGAATTGTTGATGAACGCTGGGCTGATGGTGGATTTGCCGAGCCTCAAAAGCTCCGGGGCCGAAGGTGTTGGTCTATTTCGCACCGAATTGCAGTTTTTGATACGCAATAAAATGCCGATGCGCGACGAACTTGCCGGTCTCTATGAACACGTGTTCGATGCCGCCGATGGCAAGCCTGTCACCTTTCGCACCCTTGATATCGGGTCTGACAAAGTGCTGCCCTATTTCCGCCCCGAGGAAGAGCCCAATCCCGCCATGGGTTGGCGCGCCATTCGTGTCGGGCTGGAACGCAAGGCGGTTATGCGGATGCAGTTACAAGCGCTTTTGCGCGCCTCCAAGGGGCGCCCGATGCGGATCATGTTTCCGTTTGTGGCACAATTCGAAGAATTCCAGCAAGCCAAGGCAATGCTGAATAAGGTTTACAAGAATGAGAAACGTCTGGGCCACCGCGTGCCCTCTGAACTCAAGGTCGGGGCGATGCTGGAAACCCCGTCACTAGCTTTTGCCCCGAACCAGTTTTTCGAGATGACCGATTTCATTTCCATCGGAGGTAATGACCTAAAGCAGTTTTTCTTTGCCGCAGATCGTGAAAACGAACGGGTACGCAGTCGCTACGACACCCTGAACGTTAGTTTCCTGACCTTTCTGGAACTGATCTGCAAACGCTGTTTTGACCTCGGAACCCCCGTCAGTTTTTGCGGCGAGGATGCGGGTAAACCCTTGGAAGCCCTGTGCTTTGCCGCCATGGGGCTGCGTACGATCTCCATGCGCCCCTCCTCGATCGGGCCGGTCAAAAACATGCTGCGCGGAATCAATTTGGCCGAGGCACGCAAGGTTATCGACGCGGCACGCGTATCTGGAGACCAATCGGTGCGCAAAACCATGCAAGCATGGCTGGATCAGCAATCCTAGCTTGAATCGGGTATCCACCATTTTTAGGGCAAAACGGCATATTTCTAGCTTGAGGTATTGTCGCATTGAGGGCATATATCGTCGCAAACAACCCATTGCCGGAGAAGCGCGGTTTGGATCTTAATTCTGTAAGAACATCATATCGGGCATGGGCACCGGTCTATGACAAGACATTTGGCGCGGTAACTTCTCGGGGGCGTCGCCAAGCTATCAAACATATCAACCATCACCACGGACGTGTGTTGGAGGTTGGCGTTGGAACTGGGTTATCTCTCAAACATTATGACCCCCATCTGGAAGTGACCGGCATCGACGTTTCCACCCATATGCTGGCAAAGGCCCGTAAAAAGGTGCAAAAAAGGGCGTTGAACCACGTAACTGGCATCCATGAAATGGATGCGCGGGCCATGGAATTCCCCGACAACCACTTTGATGTTGTGGTTGCAATGTACCTGATTTCCGTAGTGCCGGACCCCGAAAAGGTGATCGCGGAAATGGCGCGCGTGTGCAAAAACGGCGGCGAAGTGGTGATCGTCAACCATTTTGCCCATGAAAAAGGTGCGCTATCGGTTGTCGAAAAGGTGATTGCACCCTTTGCCAATAAAATCGGCTGGCACAGCGATTTCGCCATTCAGCAGACACAGGGATCAAAAGATCTGGTTCTGCGTGAAAAATCAAAATGTTCGCCACTTGGCATGTTTACCTTCATGCGCATGGAAAAGCAGGCCGCTTAGACGTTGGTCGCCAAAACCCTTTAGTCAGCCCACCTTTGGATCAACCCAACCACCTGATCCATCGCCCCATCGCAGAGCGCCAGCGCAAGCAGGCGATCCGGATTTGTTGGCGGCGGATACTCCAGCCCTGGCATTTTCTCAAAACCAAACCGCCGGTAATACGGCGCATCCCCCACCAGAATAACCCGCTTCCAGCCGATCTCGCGCGCCTTGGCCAGCGAATCGCGGATCAGAACCCCGCCCAAGCCTTCACCCTGATAGGTCGGATGTACCGCCACCGGCCCCAGCAACAGTGCCGCATCCCTGCGCTTACCCACCTGCACCGGCCAATAGCGGATCGCGCCCGCCAGCACATCATATTGATCTCGCGCCACCAGACAAAGTTCTGAAACCGGCGCCACCCCATCGCGCAGACGATAGGAACTCAACGCTTCACGTCCCGGCGCAAAGGCCAGATCATAGAGGTTTTCAACCTCGTACCAATCATCATCCGTTTCCGGCGCAAGGCGAAACATAGGGGTGGCCTCTATCCTGTGTGACGCCACAAATGGCGAAACTTCTGGCTCTGGCGATAGCATGGGGTTACACCTTGGGCAAACCAACAGTTTACCAAGGTGCCCGAATGTTTTACCGCCCGACCGAAGACGGCCATGGCCTGCCCCACAACCCGTTCAAAGCCATCGTTTCACCCCGCCCCATCGGCTGGATTTCCAGCCGCGATGCTGCAGGGAACGCCAACCTTGCACCCTATTCGTTTTTTAACGGCGTCGGCGAAGCCCCGCCAATGGTGATGTTTGGCGCAGGCAACCAGAAGATCGGCCAGAATGAACGTAAAGACAGTGTCGCCAACATTCTGGAAACCGAAGAATTTTGCGTCAACATGGTCTCAAGCGACTTGGCCGATGCGATGAACATCACCAGCGGCCATTACCCGCGCGATGTGGATGAGTTCGCGCGCGCAGGTCTGAGCAAGGCGACCGGCAGGGTTGTTGACGTTCCCTATGTCCGTGACGCCCCCGCTGTTCTGGAGTGCAGGCTTTTCAAAGTGATTGACCTGCCCGGCAGCTCGCGCATGGTAATCGGCGAGGTCGTTGGTATTCACATCAATGACGCCCATCTGAAAGACGGCATTCTGGACGTCACCAGCTATCGGCCTCTGGCGCGTCTTGGTTACAAAGATTACACTTCCGTCTCCGAAGTTTTTGCGCTTGAAAGGCCGGAATAACCGGCTCTGTTCACAATATGGAAACTCACTGTTTCTGCACCCAATTGGGTTAACCTTGAGTTCTCCTTGAAATAACCGACATTTTGCCGCAAGTTTGACACAAAGCGTTTCGACTTAACATCGAAGCGTTCCAAATACTCAGGTCTGCTGCACCCTTCATTCCTGTCAAAACGTAATTATTTCGTTTAAAGGAGTACTCCCCATGCCTATAACTTTCAACGCCGGGATTTTCACTGACTACGCCTTCTTCCAAACCATCAGCGTTCTGGGCGATGGCATCTCCGCCAGGACAACCCTTGATGCACAACCGGATTTCCTGCTGCTGGATATTCTCGGGACGTCCTTGCGCATAGAGGGCACGGGCCTGACCTATGTTGTTGTGTCCGGTAAAACCATTCTGACCGGCGGGACAGTTGAAAGCGTTCTGGTGCATTCAGGCAGCGATCTGATCGGCTCTTTCACCGGCCTGTCCCTGCCTGCAACCGATTATGCCGCCGCCATCGCTGCGGAATATCTGGGCACCAACATGACCGCGCTGGAAGAACAGTTTTTTCAAAACAATTTCATCTTTCAAGGCACCAACACCAAGGATTTCCTGCTGCCCGGCCGCCAAACCGATGACGGTTTTCTGATCGAACCGGAGGGCGATGACATTGCCTATTTGCGCGGTGGCAACGATCGTTTTGCCATGGGGCGTGGCGATGACATTGCTTATGGCGGCACCGGGCGTGATAAAATTTGGGGCGGACAGGGCTATGACACCCTGTATGGGGGGTCCGGCAGCGACACGCTTTGGGGCAATGACGGCAAGGATGTTCTTTTCGGTGGCACCAGCAATGACAGTTTGTTTGGTGGCAACAGCCGTGATCTTCTAAACGGCGGCTCTGGCAATGACGATCTGTTCGGCGGGCGCAACAAAGACACGTTGTTGGGCGGCAAAGGCGATGACAAACTAACCGGTGGCACCAACAACGACATCCTGACCGGTGGTGCGGGTGCGGATATGTTCATTTTTGGTCGCGGTGTGCGCGAAGGCAACGATATCATTACCGATTTCGAGGTTGGCGTTGACACTCTGATCATCGAGATCGCCCGTGGTTTCAACATCGAGGATACGGTTTCCGGCGCGCGGATCACCGTCAACGGGCTCAACACTGTCCTTCTGGAAGGTGTGTTTGAGGCCGATCTCGATCCGCTCACCGATATTCAATTCGGCTGAAACCACCGCACGCAGCTACAACGAAATATTGAGACATCTGGCTGTATAACCCTTCTCGACGTCAAAACGTGGTTCAAGGATGATCCTCCAACTAACAAGGGGTTTCACCCAAGATTTCGGGCAACTCGGGTTATCACCCCGACCGGAATCGCCAAAATCACCGAGATTCGAACAGGTGCAGGGCTTTCACCCCTGAACGGCAACA
>JAHRVG010000084.1 GCA_019090795.1 Paracoccaceae bacterium
CCTTGTAGACTAACACCGCAAGCACTTTCTTATAAAAAACGTGAAGTTTTTGTAAAAATGCCGTAAGTCCCTGATATAACTGGTGTTTAACATGCCGCTCCGCAACGAATAACTAAAAATACATCTTGGCTTCCCCCCTCCTAATCAACGCGACTTGTGCCTATAATAAGCTTATCCACAACATCCAGCTTCTTATCCACAGAATCCAGCCAACAGCACGACTCAAAATATCAAAAACGACTCGGAAAATGGAAATGTACGGTGGGTAAGGATCAGGAAATCGTCTGAATCGGTTATGTTTGGACACGCCAAAACCCAAGAAACCCAAATTCTCTAGTGATTCACCGCATTGAGCAGCAAAGTACGTGTAGAGGTTTTACTCTACTCAAGAAAAAAGCGCCCAAAGCAAAGCTTCGGGCGCTGAAGTTGTGGAACGAGGGACAGTAATGTGAGGCGAAATGTTCCAAAATCTACGCCTCTACTAATAATGTAGGTCTTTCAGCCCGAATTTTAAGGGAGTGTAATATAAACGTGAAGAGTCCTGTGCCCTGATGTCACAAGACCAATCCCCGTTAGCCCCTGGTCTGAGCCGCCGCATAAAGCGCCACGGCGGCCGCATTTGACACATTGAGCGAGCCAAAATCCCCGGCGAAACGAATTTTGGCGATGATATCACACGTATCCATAGTCAGCTTGCGCAGGCCCGGCCCCTCTGCCCCCAGCGCCAGCGCGATCGGCATATGGGCAGATTTTGCCAGTTCTTCGTCGATGTTGTAATCACCGGTGCCATCCAGCCCGATGATGAAATACCCCATCTCACGCAAGGTCCGCATCGCGGTTGCGAGGTTCTGAATGCGCAGATAGGGCTGGCGTTCCAGCGCACCAGAGGCCGTTTTGGCCAGCGCTCCGGTTTCCGGGGCCGAATTACGCTGTGGCGCGATCACAGCGCGGGCACCAAAAACCTCGGCAGAACGCAAGATTGCCCCGACATTATGGGGATCGGTAACACGGTCCAGCAGCAGCACTACCGGATCGGCGCCGCGCGGGGCGCATAGCTCCGACAAGCTGCCCCAGTTCAGTGGTGCAACCTCCAACGCGGCCCCCTGATGTACCGATTGCGGATCAAGCGGCACGTTGAAATTGCGCGATTCCCGGATTTCAGGGGTGATGCCCGCAATCGCCACCGCCTCGGACAGCCGGTCAGCGGCATTTTTGGTCAGCACCAGACGGCGTTTATCCCGTTTGGGGTTCATCAGCGCGTCGCGCACCGCATGAATGCCGAACAACCACAGGGTCTCGGGCGCATCACCGGAGCGCTGACGCTCCTTTTCTACCACCCAAGTGGGTTTTTTCGAATTTCGGGGTGCCACAATCGCGCCTTTCACAAAGTAGTTTTTTGTTTCGCACGGGCAGCACAGGCTGACAAGGCCATGAATCGAATGACAAGCCTAGTTTGCGGTTGACGGGTCCGCAAACCCTCGGTATTTCGGGCAAAGTTGGGCGACGCGCTGCAAGGTGCGGCAGTGGACTGTAACTCCGCCGAGGAAACTCATGCCTGGTTCGATTCCAGGGTCGCCCACCACTTTTTTAAAAATCAATTAGATACACCTAAGAAGGTTCACGGGACCCTCTATGGGCTTCCACATGATTAGACACTATTCTGAGAGACTACCTTCAAAAAATTGCACTATTCTCGATAATAAGTATCGCGAAACCGACAATGGAGGCAGGGTTGCTTCGATGAACAGTCGGAGATGGGTGGGAATCCCCCCGAAAAGGCGGGTTATGCTGAAGTCTCAACTTTATCGAATCTGGCTTCAAATATTGTTTATAATCTTCGCCATCAATCAGACAAGACTGTAACTGCACTCATGGAGACGGACACGAACCGCCCAAAGCTGCCGTTCATGACTTACGCAACCAATGGCGGCAGCTAAGTGCCTAAGCGGACCCGAAACGAAATGGTAGGGTCAACGCAGCGGTTTGTTCAGCTATTATCGCCAAAGTGCTTCAGGGCTGCCCGCGCAACCCGGTCGCCCCATTCCTGCACGAAATGCCCAGCCTCCTCCAAGGTCATCGGTTCCGGGCAGCCTTTTATGGTTTCACGCAGCTTGCTCATTACCGGCACCCCCAAAACGGGGTCTTTCACTCCAATTGCCATGAAGCTTTCACCATCCCATTCAGTTTTCCAAAATTCTCGCGCGCGCTTTGCCGTTTCGATCCCATCCATCCCTGGTTCAATCATCACCATTTGCGGAAACCTGCGAACGCCCGCTTTGTACCGCTGATCTGGGAACGGCGCTTCATAAGCCTCCGCCTCTGGCGCGCTCAAATGTGGACAGGACCGCTTCATCAACGCGCCGCAATCCATATCGGGCCGACTTGCAACATAGTCTTTCCAGCCTTGGAAACCTTCCCCTAGACCCTGTCCGACCGGGATCGCCGTATTCATGACAATCAACCGGGAAAACCGGTCGCGTAGATCCATTGGAAGGGTCAGTCCCAGAATACCGCCCCAGTCTTGTACAACCAAAGTGATATTCTGAAGGTCCAGTTTCTCAATGAAGGCAAGCATCATGTTGCGATGAAAATCAAAGGTATAAATCTCGTCATCGACAGGTTTGTCGGACCTTCCGAATCCCAACCAATCTGGCACGACGACCCGTGCGCCAGAGTTCGAAAAAACGGGTATCATGCGACGATACAGATAAGCCCATGTCGGCTCTCCTGGCAGGCATAGGAACGTTCGATCTGCGTCTTCCGCACCTTCGTTCACATAGTGCACCCGAAGGCCTTCATATCCCTGTAGGTCATCGACATAATTCGGTGCAAAACCGTAACCAGGCAGTTTTTCGAAACGGTCGTTCGGAGTCCGCAATACGTCCATAAGTAATACTTTCCGCCTTTTTTCCTGTGATAATATCAAGTTAGGATCACTCTGGCAACTTGTCTGTGCCCAACTTCCGTTTTGTTCACAGAGCAGACCTCGGTGTTAAGCGCAGCGAAGGTCTGCTTTCCGCACAAAGCTTCCCTTTCAAAAGACCAGAACATGGCGGTGATATCACATACCTAGGCACGAACTTCGGAGGTCTACACCAAGTGCGCGGAACGCCGCGTGTTGGCCTCGGATGGAATGCAAGCGTTGGCTTCTAGACAGATAAGGTGCCCCGCAGTTATTTTTTTCGGGGCACTTTGCTCAACAAAATATAGCTCAAATGCCACTCTTGGTAGTACAGATTCGCCCAGCACTTTCACTCACGACATACGACCACCTTGGGTGGTGAGTTTGACTCAAGCCCCTGCCAGTGGCACAATCGGTTCATCAATATCGACAAGTAAATTCTCATTTTAATTGGGGAAACCCAAGTTAAACCGAAAGGATACGTCGTGCTATCAGACAAATTAGCAGGGGGCATAGGAACCACTTTCCAACGACACATACTAGGTACGTTTCGAAACGAGGAGAGTTTTTTCACCAACGGTGCCACCAGTTCCAGCATCACCTACGGCAACGGGGACGCTGGTGATGCAAGGATCGAATTCAGTGGCAACAATCTGACTGTAGACAGCGGTGGCAACCCGACGGGCCAAATACAGTCTTTGCTGATTTACGGCCCCGACGGCCAGCTTACTTTTGACATTCTGCTGCCAACGCTGGTTTCCCTCGATTCCTTGTTCAACGCAGCCAACACCGGCAGTGGCACCCCAGGCCCCCTTGATTTTCCAGATTTCTATACCGTTCTCAATCCAACCAATTTCGGGCTGATTGAAAACGGCTTCACCTCGGATGATTTCTTTGAAGGCTTTGACGGCAATGATCGCTGGTCTGGCGGCGATGGCAACGATACGTTTTTCGTCGGCAACGGGTTTGACACAATATTTGGCGGTGCTGGGCGTGATACGATCAACGGGCAAGACCTGAAATTCGGATTCGAGCTGGATTTCAACGATGGTGAATTACACCTTGGCCCCGGATCGACAACAACCTTCGATTCAATCGAGGCTGTCATCGGTTCAGACTTTGACGACACGATTACCGGTGGCATTTTCCAGACCACCGTTTTTGGCGGTGCGGGGAATGATTCACTATATGGTGGCGGTCTGGTTGACACCCTCTATGGGGGGATTGGTTCCGACAGTGTGCGCGGGGGCATTGGTGATGATCTCTTGTTTGGCAATCCTGGCGACGACACACTGTATGGTGGCGGAGGGGCCGACCTATTAGATGGCGGCGGCGGCAACGACATTTTGCGCGGTGGCCCCGGCTCAGATACCGTATATGGAGGCTTTGGGAATGACAGGTTTGAAACGATACGCGGCGGTGACGATTTGTTTGGCGGCGCCGGGCGCGATCGGTTCTTTTTGGATCAGGATTTACCAGTCTCCATTATCGGCGGAGGCGGACGGGATCGTCTAGATATAACAGAATTTGGCAGCGGGCTTGAGATAAACCTTCGAGCCTCCAGCATCTCGGATGGCACTGCCACTGGAACGCTTGCCTCGCTAGAGGAAATCTTCGGCACAGAGTTTAACGACACCATCACCGGCAAAACGGCCAATGAAACGATCAAAGGCTTTGGTGGTAACGATTCGATTGCGGGCAACGGAGGTAAGGACACGATAGATGGCGGCACGGGCGATGATACCCTGCGCGGCGGCAACGGAAATGACTCGGTTGTCGGTGGCACCGGTGCCGACAAGATCTATGGTGACGATGGCGCGGATACCCTGAAAGGGCAGGCGGGCAACGACATCCTTTATGGCGGCGAACGCGGCGACTTTATCGACGGCGGCGCGGATAAGGATAAACTGTACGGCGGCGCAGGCTATGACACCTTGCTGGGGGGACGGGGCCGCGACAAACTGTTTGGCGGCACGGGTAACGACTCGCTTGATGGCGAAAAGGGCCGCGACACACTAAATGGGGGCAAAGGTAACGACAGGCTGAGTGGTGGCGAAGATGCCGATACCTTCCTGTTCAACGCCAGTGACGGGAATGACACAATTACCGACTACGAATCCAAGGACACCATCCGGCTGGAAGGGATCAACAAAGCTGATGTTGCAGTGACCAGATCCGGTAGTGACACGATCATCACCGTCTCCCCGTCAGGCGAACCAACCAGTACCATCAGGGTTGTCGACACCACCCTAACAATAGACGACATTGACTTTTAGCTAATTTGGGTATTTCCCATTTCAAGGAATTACCCGTAACGGCCCCTGATCAAGGTGCCTTGCAATCCAGTGCACGCTTTAGCGAGCGGGCAGATTTATAGCGCCCGATTTTGCGCTTTTCCAAATGGCCACCCGCGAACCGTACCGCAAGCAGGTTTTTCCAGCTGGGATCATGCATCAGCATTTCCGGCCCTGCCCCGCAATCACGTACGCCGCTGGAAATGCTGTTGTCACCAATCCGGTGGTTGGTCACAGAGCCGAGCTTTGCGATCTCGACCAACTTGTCGCCGTGCAGGGTCCAGACCCGCAGGGTTTGCGCCAGATGCGGGCGATCAACGTAAGCAACATCCATCATCCCGTCACCGTTGAAATCTGCAACACCTATTGGGGCAAGCCAGCGATAGGGGGTTCCGATATAGGGGGTCGCGGCCAGCAAGGTGATCTCGTTGCCCGCTTGATCCGCATGGTAAACCGCCAGCCTTGCGCCTTTGTTCAGGTCAGTTTCCACCACCAGAATTTCAGGCTGCCCGTCACCAGTAAAATCCACCAGACGCGGGGTAACATCCTCGAATATTCGCGACTTGGGCAATCTCAGCTTAGCCCAGTGATAGGGACCATGTTCCGCGCTACCCTGCACCACAAAGCGCAACGCGCCCCATTCCGGCGTATCGCCCAGAATATTGTGGCCATAGCGCTGCACCGGTGTGACCAGATTCGCATGAATGCCTTGTTTGAGGATTCCGCTAGCCGTAAGCGGTGACGCATTTTCGCACCCGATTTTACCGTCAAACGGATACCAGCAATGGGCCGCCTGTTCTGCCGTTGCCGGGCCTGCCAAGGCAAGGGCGGCACAGAATACGAGGGGGCGGCCGATGCTCAAATCTGTTTTTCCGGCATCTGCACGATCAGACCATCCAGTTCATCCGTCACCTTGACCTGACAGGTCAGGCGAGAGCGCACAGTGTCCGGTTCCCATGCGAAATCAAGCATGTCTTCTTCCATCGCGTCCTTGGCTGGCAGTTTGTCCACCCATGTCGTATCCACATAAACATGGCAGGTGGAACAGGCACAAGCGCCGCCGCAATCGCCTTCGATACCCGGAATATTGTTGTCGCGCGCGCCTTCCATGACGCTCATGCCGTTGGCAACTTCTACGACATGTTGTTTGCCGCCATGCTCGATATAGGTGATCTTGGCCATCGCCGTACTTTCCTTTGAAAACTGTAATCCGCTGTTGTGTAATACGGGTTTCCCCCTTGCGCCATGGTTTTTTGGTAATCCACGCGGTGGATTGCAATTATCCGCCAATGTTCTATATTTGTTCTTATGTCTGAACTGATGCCCATGAACATCCCCCACTGGCCGCGGCCGCCAAGCGCCCTGCCTCATATTCGGCTGGATGAACCCCCTGCTGGCGCGCTGGTGACGGTGGCGGGGTTGGTGCTGGTGCGCCAGCGTCCGGGCACTGCCAAGGGGGTGATTTTCCTGACGTTGGAGGACGAGACCGGCATTTCTAACATCATTGTGTGGCGCAAAACCTATCAGCGCTATCGCCGCGCGGTGATTGCCGGGCGTTTGCTGCGGGTGACGGGGCATTTGCAGCGCGACGGGCAAGTAGTGCATATCATCGCCCAAAAGATTGAGGACATTTCCGAGATGCTGGACAGATTGGTTCAGCCGCAACAGAAACCGCCCAAAACCAGCGCGGATTAAAAAAACCCTTTTATTGCGACCTACCTGCAATTATCGTGGCCAAAACAAAGGGCCTAAAATGGCACCGAGCAGCCGAAAACTCATCCTTTTGCTCAGCGCGCTGTGCATGATCCCCTCGCTGGTTTCAGCGGGCAAGGTGGTCTCGACCCTGACTGATCCCGATAACCCGCACCTACCCAAAGACGCAGTACCGGGCAGTTGCTATGCTCAGGAAATCAAACCAGCGGTGATCGAGACCATCACCGCACGCACGCCCATATTGCCGGAACGCCGCGCAGTTGACATCAAAACCGGCGCTACGACCGTAATCCGAGAGGCCACCTTTGACGTCAAAGTCGTGCAACGCATCGTTACCCCGCGTCAGGAAATTTGGTTTGAAACCATTTGCCCGCATCTTTACACCGAACGCTTTGTCAAAAGCCTGCAACGGGCCTTGCGCGCGCGGGGGTTTTACAGCGGAGTTCTAACCGGCTGGGTCGATCCGCAAACCAATCTGGCAGTTAAACTGTACCAGCGCAAACTATCGCTCAATTCGGAAATTCTGGCAATCAGCACGGTTGAAGAATTCGGCCTGATCCAGCACCCCGATTTTAAGGAGCTGGATAAAAAATAACCACGCACAAAAAAAAGGGCGCAGCAATCGCAACGCCCTTTCAGGAATTTTGAACCGGTTATTCCGTCAGAGACAAAGCCACAAAGCGCGGATCTCCCCCCCGACGCACCAACAACAGAACGGATTTACGCCCCGCCTCGCGCGCAGCCTTAAAGGCATCCGCAACCGCCTTGGGACTGTTCACCGGCTTTTGCCCCACTTCAGCAATCAGATCACCGGAACGCAGACCCTTTCCAAACGCATCGCTGGTTTCATCAACACTCACAACAGCCACACCTTTGGTATCACTGCCAAGGCCGAGGCTCTCTCGAATTTCATCGGTTAGCCCGGTCAATTTCATGCCCATGGCTTCGGCTTCTTTGGCGTCGGGCTTGGCAACCGCAGGTACAATCTCCACCCGCTCAGCATCTTCGCGCCGCCCCAGAACCACTTTGAGCGTCATGGTTTTGCCATCCCGAAAAATCACAACACGCACGGCTTTACCGACCTCGGCACCGCCAACGGCACGCACCAATCCGCGGGTGTTGGCCACATCTTTGCCATCAAAGCTCAGGATCACATCACCGGATTGAATACCTGCCTTTGAGGCTGGTCCTTCCGGCACATCACTCACCAACGCACCGGCCACTTTTTCAAGGCCAATGGCATCGGCCAGATCAGAGTCGACCTCTTGGATCCGCACCCCAAGCCAACCACGACGGGTCTCGCCGAACTCACGCAGTTGCGTCACAACCTTTGACACCACATTCGACGACATGGAAAAACCCAGACCGATCGAGCCGCCGGTGGGGGAAATAATCGCTGTGTTTACCCCGATCACATCACCATCCATGTTGAACAGCGGGCCACCAGAGTTGCCCTTGTTAATTGCCGCATCGGTCTGGATGAAATCATCATAAGAGCCACGCAAAGACCGGTTGCGAGCGGAAATAATCCCGGCAGAAACAGAGAACCCCTGCCCCAGCGGATTACCCACGGCCATCACCCAGTCACCAACCCGTGCCACATCGCTGTCGCCAAAACTCACGAATGGCAGCGGCTCCTCGGCCTCAACCTTGAGAACGGCAATATCGGTTTTCTTGTCACGGCCAATCAATTTGGCTTTCAGCTCGCCACCACCGAACAATTCGATCACGATCTCATCTGCACCATCAATCACATGGTTGTTGGTGACTACGTAACCGTCAGCGGAAATGATAAAGCCAGAGCCAAGTGCCGAAGATTTACGCGGGCGCTTGTCACCCTCCTGCCCATCCAGAAAATCCTTGAAAAAATCCTCGAACGGAGAGCCGGGCGGCACCTGCGGGCGCGCACCACCGGAACGGCCAGCAACAACAGTGGTTGTGGTGATGTTCACCACGGCAGGACTGAGCCGTTCGGCCAGATCGGCAAAACTGTCAGGGGCACCGCGCGCCATCGAAACGGCTGCTTGCGCGAAAATAAAGGCAAGCGTCAAAAACGCGCCGAGCGCATAGTGCAAAGCCCGCTCGGAGCGTAAAACGCGAGTTCGGCTGATCATCTTCAAAATGTCTTCTCCTCAACAACTGCAAGACCAACGCGGGGCAGGACAAGCGCCGCATGATTTGTATTTTGTCTATTTAACGCCGCATTCAAGGGATTATTCTATAGAAATCGGTGAACAATCCGTGAAGCCCGCATTTATTGGCGGAAGTTTGCCATGATAATGCCAAGAAACTAGGGTTTTGTTGGGAAAACGCACAAATTTTCACAATTCGGTGAGCCTCAACAGCCTCTATGCGAAAACCTTTCCAAGCCAAACCAGAAGAACCCCGACACACATCAGCGCCAAACCCAACGTGCGCCTTTGCTGCACGGACATCTTGCGAAGGGCCTCCAGCACATCCTCAAAACGTAAAGGGGCCAGTGCAAGCACCAGCCCCTCTATTACAGCTACCAGACCAAGGCCAAGCAGAAGATCCCGCATTATCTGCCTTCAGCCGATTTCAGGTAATCGAAAAATTCGCTGTCCGGCGAGATTACCATGGTTGAATTTCCGCCCTTAAGGGATGCCTCATAGGCAGAAAGCGAGCGATAAAAAGTAAAGAACTCTGCATCGCGACCGTAAGCCTCGGCAAAGATGGCGTTGCGTTTAGCGTCTGCTTCACCCCGAACAATGTCGGATTCTTTCTGTGCTTCGGAAACTGTCTCGATCACTGTCCGGTCGGCTTGCGCCCGAACCCGCTGTGCGGCCTCGTTCCCACGGGCGATTTCGTCAGCGGCTTCACGTTCCCGCTCCGCGCGCATCCGTTCAAATGTGGCGGCAAGGTTTTGGTCGGGCAGGTCGGCGCGTTTGATGCGCACGTCGATGATCTCGACCCCCAGTCCTTCCGCCTCTGAGCGGGATTGGTCACGTATCTGGTTCATCAGTGAAACCCGATCAGCGGACAGAATGGCGCCAGAGGTCACACTACCCAGCACTTGGCGCAAGTTGGTGGTCAGGATACGCTCCAGACGTGGACGCGCACCATCAACGCCGCCAGAACCCACCGCACGGCGGAATTTTTTGGCGTCGGAAATGCGCCAGCGCGCAAAGGCATCGACCAGCAAACGACGATCATCGAGCGGCGTCACTTCGGCCTCATGAGTATCGAGCGCAAGAATACGGTCGTCGTATCTCACGATCTCATGGAAAACAGGCACTTTGAAATTGATGCCGGGATCATTGATTTCGGCTGTTACCTCACCAAACCACAGACGCAGAACTTTCTCGCGCTCATCCACGATATAGATCGACGAAGCCACAGCGATCAGCGCCACAAAGATGACGGGTATAATCATTTGAAGACGGTTCATCAGTTAGACCCCCGATTTTTGTTCAACTCATTCAGTGGCAGATAAGGCACAACACCCTGCCCGCCCGATTTCTGGTCGATGATCACTTTGTCCACATCGCCCAGAACCCGCTCCATAGTTTCCAGATACAGACGTTTGCGCGTCACTTCCGGGGCTTTGGCGTACTCATTGTAAACCGCGATAAAGCGCGAAGCTTCACCTTGCGCCTGATTGATCACTTGCGCGCGATACCCTTCGGCCTCTTCCAGTAACTGCGCAGATTCACCACGCGCCGCAGCAAGGCGTTCATTGGCGTATTTATCCGCCTGTTTTTCCAGCGTATCGCGGGTTTGTTCTGCTGCCTGTACTTCGCGGAATGCATCAATCACATCCCGAGGCGGGTCGGCTTTGTCAAAGTTGACCCGAACAATGTTTACACCGGCTTGGTAACTGTCGAGCGTACCCTGAACCAGTTCGTGTAGATCCGCCGCAATCACACCACGATCCCTGTTCAGGATCGGAGCAAGGTTGGAACGGGCAATAATCTCGCGCATGGCAGATTCAGAAACGGCGCGAATGGTGTCGCGCGGCTCTGCCAGATTGAACAGGAACTTTTGCAGATCATTGATGTTCCAGACCACCTGAAAATCAATGTCGACGATGTTCTCGTCACCCGTCAGCATCAGACCCTCATCAGATCGCCCGCTTCGGCCAATAGTACCGATGTCCTCTGGGTTTTCACGGGTTACTGCCAGGATTTCTTTACTCACGATCGGCCAAGGTGCAAAGTTCAGCCCCTCTTCACCAGTCTGGTAATATTTACCAAACAGTAGTTCCACCGACTGCTCCGAGGTGTCCACGCGGTAAAAAGAGGCAAACAGCCAAGCAGCCACAGCCGCCAACAACACCAGCCCGATTGAGCCGCGGGTTACGCCACCACCGGAAGGAAGGCCACCGCCTTTGCCTCCGCCGCCTTTGCCGCCCATCAGGACGCGCAGTTGCTCTTGGCCCTTACGAACGATTTCATCTATTTCCGGCATCTGCGGAGGTTGGCCACCGGGTTTCTGGTCGCGCGGTTTTCTCGGCTTGTCATCATCGTCGTGATTGCCGCCGCCGCCGCCCCATGGGCCGCCTGAATTGTTGTTCGCCATCTGCGTGGTCGTCCTTTCTTGCGAAGTTCTCTGTCTTAAGGACTAACTGTAGCCCTTTGTCAAATTTTCAACCTACCGCGTAGGTGTTTTCATGGTTACCAATTCTTCAGCAGCCGTTGGATGTACCGCCACAGTCGCATCGAAATCCTCTTTCGTCGCCCCCATTTTGACGGCGATTCCCGCCAACTGGATCATCTCGCCCGCGCCATGGCCTACGATATGACAGCCCAGAACCTTGCGGCTGGCCTTGGAGACGATCAACTTCATCAGCATTCGTTCCTCGGAACCTGCCAGAATATGCATCATCGGACGGAATGCTGCGGCGTAAACCTCGATCGGTTCAGTTTCGCGCGCCTCTTCCTCGCCCATCCCTACTGTGCCGATTTCCGGCTGGGTGAAAACTGCGGTCGGGATCAGATCGTGATCCGGGCTGGATGGGTTGTCGTGAAAAACCGTTTCCACAAAGGCCACGCCCTCGCGGATTGCAACTGGAGTCAGGTTTACCCGATCCGTTACATCCCCCACCGCATAGATAGAGGGCACGTTGCTGCGCGAATATTCATCCACAACAATCTTGCCCTTGCCCCCCTGCGCAACGCCCGCAAGTTCCAACCCAAGCCCCTTAACATTGGGCACCCGTCCGGTGGCATAAAGAACCTCATCCACCTCATACGAACGCCCGTTGGTGCAGGTCACTTTCAGCCCACCGGCAACCTTTTCTATTGCTGAAACATCAGTGCCCACATGCAGATCAACGCCCTTCTGGCGCATCTCTTCGGCCACAAACCCGCGCACCTCGCCATCAAATCCGCGCAGGATTTGTTCGCCGCGGTAAAACTGCGTCACCTCACTGCCAAGCCCGTTCATAATGCAGGCGAATTCACAGGCAATATAACCACCGCCCACCACAAGCATCCGATTGGGCTGGCTCTCAAGGTGGAAAATATCATTCGAGGTAATCGCAAGATCAGACCCTGGTACGGGGGGGACAAAGGGCGTGCCGCCCGTGGCCACAAGAATGGTTTTCGCGGTAATTTCCTGTCCCGTGGACAGCTTTACAGAGTGCGGGCCTGTTAGCGTGGCGCGCGCATCGAACAATTCAACGCCAGCGCCGACAAGATTTTTAGCATAAATCCCCTCAAGCCGATGAATTTCCGCGTCTTTTGCAGCAATCAGCTTGGACCACTCAAAGGTGGTCTCGCCGACAGACCAGCCAAAACCCTCGGCATTCTTGAAACTTTTGGCAAACTCGGAGGCATAAACCATCAGCTTTTTGGGCACACACCCGCGAATGACGCAAGTTCCGCCATAGCGGTATTCCTCGGCCAAACCAACCGATGCACCGGTATTGGAGGCCAGCCGCGCCGAGCGCACACCACCAGAGCCGCCCCCGATCACAAAGAGGTCAAAATCATAGTCCATGGTCTAATCCTGAAATCAGTCTTCCAAATCCGCGAAGAGGTTTTCGTTCAGCAATATGTCGATATGTTCATTCTCAACGGTGCCGTTGTTGATATCCCTAACTTCAACCCGTCCGTCACCATGTCCAATCACGATCGCGTCAGCCACATCCAGAAACAGGCCGTTTTCGACCACACCGGGCACCTGATTCAGGATCAGCGATAACTCGCGCGGGTTCTCGATCCGCTTAAGATGCAAGTCCAGAATGAAATGGCCCTCGTCGGTGATCAACGGGGAATCATTTTGCAGGCGCAGGGTGACTTTATCGCCCAGCACATTGACGTTGCTCAGGCATTCCTCGATCAGCTCTTTGGTGGTCTGCCAACCGAATTTCACCACCTCAACCGGCAGCGGAAAAGCACCCAGCGTATCTACGGCCTTGGAGGCATCAGTAATCACCACCATCTGATCTGACGCCGTCGCCACGATCTTTTCTTGCAGCAGCGCACCACCGCCGCCTTTGATCAGGTTTAGATCCGGGTCAAATTCATCCGCACCGTCAATCGTCAGATCCAGCCACTTGACCTGATCCAGCGTAAAAACCTCAATTCCAACCTCGCGCGCCAGTTGCGCCGTGCGATCCGAGGTCGGCACCGCCTTAAAGCTCAGGCCCTCATCACGGACCAGCTCGCCCAGCATTTTCACCATCCACGCAGCGGTAGAACCGGTACCCAGCCCCACCCGCATGCCACTTTCGACAAAATCAACCGCCCGTTTGGCCGCGACAAACTTTGCCTTGTCAATTGGAGAGAATTCTACGCTCATGATTCACCCTGTCATAGTTGTAGGTGCCCTTATAAAGCTAATCAGCAAAAGCAGTAAGGGTGAATTGGCCAAAGCTGGTGAAAAACTACGGTAGTATCGCCGCAACCGGCCACGTTATGTCGCTTATGGCCTAGCAACACCCCTCAAGTCACCGCATCTGTCAGCAACAGACTTCAAGGATACAAATGATGTTCCTCAGCATTTTCGAAATATTCAAAGTAGGCGTCGGCCCGTCCAGCTCTCATACCATGGGGCCGATGACGGCGGCTGGCCTGTTTCTGGATACCCTGCTGGAGCACAACATCAAACCGGCGCGCCTCGGGGGGGCTTTGCACGGCTCATTGGCCTTTACCGGCAAAGGCCACCGCACCGATCAGGCGGTCATTCTGGGGCTGGACGGTTTTCGACCCGATGATTTCGATTTCAATGCCGCCGCTGCCGCGCAAAAGCATATTGCCCAATCCTGTCAGGTGCAGCCTATGGGCCATCCGGCCTATGATTTTGATCCGGCACATGATCTGGTGTTCAACTACGAGGTCGACCTGCCCGGCCATGCCAATGGCATGAAGCTGTTTGCCTATGACGCCTACGGGGGCTTGTTATTTGAAGAGACCTATTATTCCGTGGGAGGTGGTTTTGTGGTGACGGCTGCCGAAATGAACAATGTCGAACAAGTACTGGACACCCGTGGCGAGGTTCCGCACCCGTTCCAGAATGCGGACCAGATGATGGCGATGGCGACAAAAACCGGCAAGACAATCGCGCAACTGAAGTGGGAAAACGAACAGGCCCGTTCCGGCCCCGAATGCCTGCGCTCGCGCATTGAAAATATCTGGGAGGTGATGCAGGGCTGTATCAACGCGGGCCTGCAAAACCAGGGCATCCTGCCTGGTGGGTTGAACCTGCCCCGCCGCGCTATGGATATCCACGGGCAACTGGTTGCCGAGCAGGGCCAGAACGTTACCCCGCCCCATGTCATCAACGATTGGATTGCAGCCTATGCCATGGCGGTCAACGAAGAAAATGCTGCGGGCGGGCAGGTTGTCACCGCCCCCACCAACGGGGCGGCCGGTGTGATCCCGGCCACAATCCGCTATCACCTTGACCATGTGCCCACTGCCACGACCTCTGATGTGGTGGATTTCCTGCTGACAGCCTCGGCTATCGGCGGCATCATCAAACACAACGCCTCGATTTCCGGTGCCGAAGTGGGATGTCAGGGCGAAGTCGGATCGGCCTCGGCCATGGCGGCCGCAGGCATGTGCGCCGTATTGGGCGGCACCCCGATGCAGGTGGAAAACGCTGCTGAAATCGCGCTAGAGCATCACCTCGGCATGACCTGCGACCCGATCAAGGGGCTGGTGCAAGCGCCCTGTATTGAACGCAACGGCCTTGGCGCGATCAAGGCGGTCTCTGCCGCCTCCTTGGCAATGCGCGGGAATGGTAAACATCTTGTGTCGCTGGATGCCTGCATTGAGACCATGCGCCAAACCGGGTTGGATATGCACAGCAAATACAAGGAAACCTCGCTTGGTGGCTTGGCGGTAAACCTACCTGCGTGTTAGTTATTGACCAAAATCAAGGTTCGCCCCTGCAATGTAGAGTATAAAATCCATAACTTGCAAGGATCGCAGTTATGAAACTGGCTTACGTTACCTCTACCAAACGCGGTGAAATTGACCGGCTTTTGTCTCTGACAGCCGCAAGGCTAGAGGCCGGTAAGGCGCGCCTTGCAGGGGTGGTGAAAATTCTCGAGGAAAATCCGGAACTGGCGCATGACTGCGACATGGACCTACGCGTTCTGCCCGATGGCCAAGCCATTCGCATCACCCAATCCCTTGGCGAAGGCTCCAACGCCTGCCGCCTGAACCCTGCCGCCATCCAAGAAGCGGTGGGTGCCGTTGAACAGGTCGACCTTGCGACCTCCGACATCTTCTTGCTGAATAAGTTTGGCCCCCAAGA
This sequence comes from Paracoccaceae bacterium, assembly GCA_019090795.1. Taxonomy (GTDB): domain Bacteria; phylum Pseudomonadota; class Alphaproteobacteria; order Rhodobacterales; family Rhodobacteraceae; genus Amylibacter. Next base: position 15,637 of record JAHRVG010000084.1, read on the forward strand.
GGCCGAAGGCCACGGCTTTCGCCACACCATCGGAGCCGCCTTGGAACAGGGTGTGCCTGTGCTGCTCGGGGTTGGGACCACAATGCAGGATTCCTTTGACACTTTTGCAGAGGGCATGGCCGAACAATTGCCCGAAGATCTGGATGCAATTCAGGATTGGTGCGTAAAAGCGATGGCCGGTTAGGCGTCGACTCACCAAAACTTCTCATAAAAAGTATCGCCCGAACCTGCAGCCCCGACATAGGATAGCTGCAAAGAGACCGCGTCCCAGCCTAGTACTACATAGCAATAGGTTTCCGGGTCGCCCGGTGTTTTCTTGATCAGCACCGGACCGGCACCATGACTGCCTTCGCATTGGTCTGCGAATTGCAGGTAATTCACCTCCATCAACTCCCTGCCGTAATACTCAAACCCCTCACCTCCGCGAATGATCATCACCGATGCCCTATCCGCAGTGTTGCGCCATTTTCCTTGCAACCCCGCTATCAGGTTCTCATTCTCGTTGCGCGGCCCGTGTTTGGATACACTGCGCACGACAGCCTCAACTGACGCATCCGCAAAACTGATCAGGTCGCCGGAAAAATCCGCCAGATCGCCCGCCTCCAACGCTTTTAGCCGGTTCATCACACCGACAGGTGTTCCGCCGCCTTTATAGATATTCCATTTCCAGCCCTCTGCATGAAAGGCGCAGTAAAAATAGGCATCCTCTTCAAGCCCACATTCCTGAAAAACCCCGCTGACCGAGAACGGCTCTCCCAGAGACCCGCTCTGGCTATCCGGCGCGCTCGGCGTCGCCTTTTGGGTTTGCTGCGGCGGGTTGTCCACCAACGTCAACTTGTAAGCAGTCACACCGCTGCCGATTTCAACCTCGCTAAAGCTTTCGCGGCTAAACCCCCGATCCTGACAATCCGTTTTACCGGCAATGGTAAAGGCTTTGGAATCCGTGCAGAACATATAGCGTTCGCCGACAAAACTCCGGTTTTTGGCTGTGGCACGATAATAGAAATACTTTACATTCAGATCGCCAGCGACCAACAGTTTGCACTCTTGCGGCTGGATCGTCCACCACCCCTCGGAAACCCAATCAGCGTCACCACGATACGCCACCGACAATTGATGGGCGGCAGGTGTTGAATTGCACACCTCGAAACCCGCAGATGCAGGCAAAGCCGCAAAAAGGAAACCTGTTGTGGCAATGATAAGCCCTATAAAATGTCGCATGTTTTCACCCTCCCCCTCAGGAACATTCTCAGAGTCTAAAGATACAACCCGATTTCGCAAAGGATATTTGATTTCCTTGCCATTCATTGGGGTATTTCTGACTTTCGAACATTCGGTCACAATTCCGCCACAAACATTAACGATTCATTTACTAGTATTAATTTGTAATTCGAGTTCCCGTAAAACTACAGGAAAGCACTGACATGTTGTTTACAATCGGACTTATCGCTGGAGGCTTTGCCGCTTGGCTGGCCATCGCTCTATACCATACCTGCTGGGAAGATATTTTCCCCGAGCAGTAGGGGATCATAAGCCCAATAAAAACGGCCCCGCAATTGCAGGGCCGTTTTGTATTCTTGAAACGCTTTTAGGAAATTCGTTTCAACAATTCGTTGATCGAATCCTTGGCATCGCCATAGAACATCCGTGTGTTCTCCTTGTAGAACAGTGGGTTCTCGATACCCGAATACCCTGTGCCCTGCCCGCGTTTGGAAACAAACACCTGCTTGGCTTTCCACACTTCCAGAACCGGCATCCCTGCAATCGGGGAATTGGGATCATCTTGCGCAGCCGGGTTCACGATGTCGTTGGAGCCAATGATCATCACCACATCTGTATCAGGGAAATCGTCGTTGATTTCATCCATTTCCAACACGATATCATAGGGCACCTTGGCCTCGGCCAACAGCACGTTCATGTGGCCGGGCAGACGCCCCGCAACCGGATGGATACCGAAACGCACGTTCTTGCCTTTGGCGCGCAGGCGCTGGATCAGCTCGGAAACCGACTGCTGGGCTTGCGCCACCGCCATGCCGTAACCGGGCACGATAATCACGCTATCCGCGTCGTCCAGTGCCGCCGCAACACCATCCGCATCAATCGCGATCTGCTCGCCCTCGACCTCCATCTGCGGGCCAGATGGGCCGCCAAAGCCACCAAGGATAACACTGACAAACTGACGGTTCATCGCCTTACACATGATGTAGCTCAGGATCGCACCAGAAGAACCGACCAACGCGCCAACCACAATCAGCAAATCATTGCCAAGGGTGAAACCAATCGCCGCCGCAGCCCAACCAGAGTAGCTGTTAAGCATGGAAACAACGACTGGCATATCCGCCCCGCCAATTCCCATGATCAGATGCCAACCAATAAAGCCCGCAACGATAATCACAGCAACCATGGTCCACACACCGGCTCCATTGAAGTACATCAAGCCCAGGATCAACGAGATCACCAGCGCACCGGCGTTCAACATGTGACCACCGGGCAACTTCGTAGGCGTGCCGCTAATTTTACCCGCCAGCTTACCAAAGGCGACGATAGAACCTGTAAAGGTTACTGCCCCGATAAAGATACCAAGAAACACCTCGACCTTGAGGATCGAAATCTCAACAGCATTTTTATGCGCCAGTTTGGCGGCAAATCCGGCGAACTCGTGGCCGTCGCCCCCTGATGCCAGCACCGCTTGCACGGCAGCCAGCTCCAGTTCCGCGTTCAAACCGATGAACACCGCTGCCAAGCCGACAAAGCTGTGTAATGCGGCCACAAGCTGTGGCATGTCGGTCATCTCAACCCGGCGCGCTACCTCCAGCCCTACATAGCTGCCCACCGCGATTGCGGGGATCAGCAGCCAGTAATTGGCGACACCGGGGCCAAAGATCGTGGCGATGGCCGCAATAGCCATACCGACAATACCAAACCAGATCGCGCGTTTGGCTTTTTCCTGATTGCTCAGACCACCAAGGGCCAGAATGAACAGCACAGACGCAGCAATGTAGGCTGCGGAAACAATTCCTAGTGACATATCATATCCCCCTTAAGACCGCTGGAACATGGCCAGCATCCGGCGTGTAACCAGAAAACCACCCACAATATTGATTGTCGCAATCAGCACCGAAATTACGGCCAGTGTGACCACCAGCCAGTTACCCGACCCCACTTGCAACAGCGCGCCCACAATCACGATACCGGAAATGGCATTGGTAATCGCCATCAGCGGCGTGTGCAGCGCGTGGCTGACGCCCCAGATGACCTGAAAGCCAACAAAACAAGACAGGGCAAACACAATAAAATGCGACATGAAGCTAGCAGGTGCATAGGCCCCAACCAGCAGTATCAGCAAACCGCCCCCAACCAGCAGAGTGGTCTGCTGCTTGGTTGCCGCTTTGAAGGCTTCCATTTCTGTCGCTTTGATTTCCTCTGCCGTTGGTGGCGGAGGCGCGGGCTTCTTGGCCGCAATCGCCTGAATTTTTGGCGGTGGCGGCGGGAATGTGATCTCTTTTGCATGGGTCACAGTCGCGCCACGGATCACATCGTCCTCCATGTTATGAACGATCACCCCGTCCTTTTCAGGGGTCAGATCGAACAGCATGTGGCGAATATTGTTGCTATAGAGCGTCGATGCCTGTGCTGCCATCCGGCTGGGGAAATCGGTATAGCCAACAATGGTCACTCCATTGTCGGTTACGATTTTCTTGTCCATCACGGTCAGCTTGCAGTTGCCGCCTTTTTCAGCGGCCAAATCAACGATCACACTACCCGATTTCATGGATTTCACCATGTCTTCAGTCCACAGCTCCGGTGCTTCGCGGTTCGGAATCAACGCGGTGGTAATCACAATGTCGATTTCTGGCGCCAATTCGCGGAACTTGGCCAACTGGGCCTCGCGGAACTCGGGGCTGGACACAGCCGCATAGCCGCCTGTTGTCGCGCCGTCTGCTTGGTCTTCCTCAAAATCGAGAAAAACAAACTCGGCTCCCATGGATTCGACTTGCTCTGCCACTTCGGGGCGCACATCGAACGCATAGGTGATTGCACCAAGCGAGGTCGCCGTACCAATCGCAGCCAAACCCGCCACGCCAGCACCGACAACCAGAACCTTGGCCGGCGGAACTTTGCCCGCAGCCGTCACTTGCCCTGTGAAAAAGCGGCCAAAGTTATTGCCCGCCTCGATCACTGCACGATAGCCTGCGATATTGGCCATGGAAGACAAAGCATCCATTTTCTGTGCGCGGCTGATGCGAGGCACCATTTCCATCGCAATCACAGTCGCGCCCTTGTCGCGCGCAGCCTCCATTCCGGCCTCATTCGCACCGGGATTAAAGAAGGAAATCAGCGTCTGGCCATCGCGCAGGCGTTTAAGCTCTATCGCTTCGGGCTGGCGCACCTTGGTCACCACATCCGCTGTTTTCCACAGGGCAGCGGCGGTTTTCACCACCTCTACGCCTGCGTCCTTGTAATTCTTGTCCGAAAATCCCGCGGCCGCACCGGCCTTGGTTTCAATCACACATTCATGCCCGAGTTTTTGCAGTTGCAAAGCGGACTCGGGCGTCATTGCCACCCGATTTTCACCTTCGAATATCTCTTTTGGTGTGCCGACGCGCATGACAAACCTCCTTTGTTCAAGCGAAGTGGCACCGAACGACCCGACAGACCGAAGGCACCACAGTTTTATACATCATCAATTGCATCTATCAGTTAACAATGCCGAGACCAGAAAGAAAACAGTCTCTGCGACATTTTCTTCACGTAACGGGTGGTTTTTCGCAACAAAAGATACAATAGCATGCCGAGGTATGCCGGATTGGGGCTATTTGTAGGTTTGAAAGGGAATCAGTTGGGCTTTTGCTTTCCCAACGACAGGGCAGCCTCCCCCCCTCACAACGGCCAAAACCAAGGGATCAGCAGGCTGGCCAACAGCCCCACGGTCAGGTTCAGCGGGATGCCGATCTTCATGAAATCCGTGAACGAATACCCCCCCGGCCCATAGACCAGCGTGTTGGTTTGATAGCCGATCGGTGTGGCAAAGCTGGCACTTGCCGCGACCATCACCGCCACCACCAGTGGGCGCGGATCTATGCCAAGCGAACCCGCCAGCGCGATGGCGATGGGGGTGACCACCACGGCCACCGCGTTGTTGGACACCAGTTCGGTCAGCACCGAGGTCAGCAAATAAATCGTCCAGACCACCAGAAAGGGTGGCAAGCCCATTAGATAGGGGGCGACGGCGTTGGCTAAAAGGGCTACCGCGCCGCTTTCCTGCAAGGCCGCACCTATGGCAAGCATCGAGAAGATCAGCACCAGCAAGCGGCCATCAACCGAGGCGAAGGCCTCCTCGGCATCTATGCAGCGAGTGATTAGCACCAAAGCCACCGCCACCAGACCAAGCGCAAATATCGGCGCCACGCCAAGGGCCGAGAGCACAACCACCCCTGCCAGCGTCAAGATCACCAGAGGGGCATAGCTGCGGCGAAAGGGGCGAGCCTCTGGTTTAGTCAGGTCTACCAGTTGCAGGTCTTGCGACATGGTTTGAATGTCCCCCGCGTCGCCTTCCAGCAGCAAGGTGTCGCCAACTTGAATGACAATATCGCCCAAATCAGTCCCCAAATTCTGGTTGCGCCGATGCACCGCCAGCGGATACACCCCGTAACGCCTGCGCAGGTGCAGACCGCGCAAAGAGCGGCCGATCATCTGGCAACCCGGCGAGATCAGCGCCTCTACAGTGGTGGTTTCACGGCTGGAAACCTTATCCGCCAACACCACATCTTTGCTGTCTTTAAGGCCCAGCAGTTCGGTAATCCGCGTGCGCAAAACCACGCGATCCCCCGCGGCCAGCGTGACTTTGGGGAATTGGAAACGCAGGGTTTCATCACCGCGCACAACGTCGATCACCCGGCCACCGTCCCGCTTAAACGCATCCACGCCAAAAGGATTTTGGCCTACCAGTGCCGAGCCTTCGGGGATCACCACTTCGGTGAAAAATTTCATCGTTGATTTGTCACGCAGCATTTCGGACATATTCTGGCGCTCCGGCAATAGGCGAGGAGCCAACACCACCAGATAAAACGCACCATAAATAGCCAGAAAAATCGCCATTGGCGTGACCTCAAACAAGGTAAACGCCCGCATCCCGGCCGCCCGTGCCACCCCGTCCACCAGCAGGTTGGTTGAGGTGCCGATCAGCGTCAGCATACCACCGAAAATCGCCATGTAGCTGAGAGGGATCAACAGCTTGGACGCCTTGGTCCCCAGCATCCGCGCCATCTGAATCACCACAGGAATCAGCACCACCACCACCGGTGTGTTGTTCATAAACGCCGAAGCCAGCACCGTAAAAACCCCGACCCCCGCCACTACGGTTTTGGGCCGCTCAGCCCCGTTTTTAGTGACCCAGTTGCTGAGGGATGACAACGCGCCGGTACGCACCAAAGCCCCCGACAGGATGAACATCGCAGCGATTGTCCAGGGCGCGGGGTTTGAAAACACCTCCAGAGCGCGCGTGTAAGGCAGCACCCCCGTCAGCAACAACACGGCGGCGCCGCTCAGGGCGACCACCTCGGTTGGATACATCTCCCGGATGAACAGCGCAAACATGCCCGCCACAGTGATCATGGCAATCAAAGCGTGCCAGCCGTCGGGAATAAGCGTGCCCAGCATTTAACAAAACCCTTGTGGTTGATGTGGCCAGAGTGGCCTATGTGCGGCGCAGGCTCAAGGGAGAATGACAACCACCGCACGTATGGTTAACCCAATGTCAGGAGGTTTCGGGGTATAACCTGCCTCGACGTCAAAACGTGGTTCACGGGTGATCCCCCAATTAGCAGGGGGGATCACCCAAGGTTTCGGGCAACTCGGGTTATCACCCCGACCGGAATCGCCAAAATCACCGAGATTCGAACAGGTGCAGGGCTTTCACCCCTGAACGGCAACA
>JAHRVG010000085.1 GCA_019090795.1 Paracoccaceae bacterium
CAGCGTCAGATGTGTATAAGAGACAGCCCTTGAGCAGATCACCCCCCTCGCCCCCGCCAAGCGTATCGTCATCGCGATTGCCATATAATTCATCGTCGCCACCACGCCCGTGCAAGGCATCATCGCCCTGATGCCCGCGTAAAATATTGTCCTGACCATCGCCGCTAAGGTCATCGTCACCATTGCCCGACTCCGCTGACAAAGGGGCATCTGTACCAACTGCTTCTTGTGCGGAAACCACATTTAACAACGTGTCGCCATCCTCCGCTTGGACCAGATCCTCCTCCGCCTCGGCCACACCCTCGGCAGAGCCTTCCCCATCTTCGGAATCGCCATCAGCGATACCCACAAAGGCCCCGCCCGCCAAACCCAGCAACGAAATAAACAACAACTCAAGCATACCGCACCCCGACAAGACCCCGACTAAACCGTTAGCGCAGGCCCACCCCTGAGCCAGATACACGCGCTTTGGTGCAGCTTTACCCTAGAATATTACCATTTCCCTAAAACCCCACCCTGCATTTCCCCTATGGTTAACACAGTAAAGCCGCGCAACTGGGTCACTTCTTGGCCCAACACCGTCTTTGCCCTTCCCTTTTGCCCGATTCTGCCCTACAGACCTCCAATCTGCGACTCAACCAGCAGATACCTCCACGGGCCTTGCTGGACGACATCCCGGCCTGCGCCATCAACTTTAATCTTAAAGGAGACCCCGATGTCGATTACACCAGAAGAAAAAGCACGGATCATGACAGAATTTGCAACCAAAGAAGGTGACACTGGCTCACCCGAAGTACAGGTTGCCATTCTGACATCGCGCATCAAAACGCTGACAGAGCACTTCAAGACCCACAAAAAGGATAATCACTCCCGTCGTGGTCTCTTGCACATGGTTGCCCTGCGCCGCAAACTGCTGGACTATACAAAATCCAAAGACGTTGAACGGTATAAATCACTGATTGAACGCCTCGGCATCCGCCGCTAAAATTTTGACGCGCTCCGTTACCGGGGCGCGTTTTCTGTTAAGGCCCCCCCCGATGGCCCACGTAAATTCGGGAACTGTCCGTTGGCTGGTCTGCCTGACCCTGCAACACTGGCCGGATATGATATGAAACAGGGTTCCCGCATCTGCGGGTTGTTGCGGCACCATGTCATGGGGATATGGGCTGCTTTGATAGGATGATACATGTTTGACGAAGTCAAAAAATCAATAGAATGGGGCGGCGACACACTGACCCTTGAGACAGGGAAAATCGCGCGTCAGGCTGATGCGACTGTGATCGCCACTTATGGCGAAACATCTGTTCTGGCCGCCGTTGTATTTGCCAAGAAAGAAAAGCCGGGAATGGATTTCTTCCCGCTGACAGTGAACTACCAGGAAAAATATTACGCCGCGGGTAAAATCCCCGGTGGTTTCTTCAAGCGTGAGGCCCGCCCCACCGAAAAAGAAACACTGACCGCGCGTCTGATCGACCGTCCGATCCGCCCTTTGTTTGTGCCCGGTTTCAAACACGAGACCCAAGTTACCCTGACTGTACTGTCCCACGATCTGGAAAACGATCCGGATATGGTTGCGATGATCGCCGCCTCTGCGGCACTTACACTGTCCGGTGCGCCGTTCCGTGGCCCGATCGCCAACTGTCGTGTTGGTTTTGTTGGCGGCGAATACGTGCTGAACCCATCCGTGGACGACATGCACGAGCTGCGCAATAACCCAGAGCAACGCCTTGATCTGGTTGTCGCCGGTACCCGCGATGCAGTGATGATGGTAGAATCAGAGGCTTACGAGCTGTCCGAGGCTGAAATGCTGGGCGCTGTGAACTTTGCCCATGAAAACATCCAGCCAGTGATTGATCTGATCATCGACATGGCTGAGGTTTGCGCGAAAGAGCCTTACGACTTCCAAGCACCGGATTATTCCGAATTGCTGACCAAAGTCACGGGCTTGGGCGAGGCTGGCATTCGTGCCGCTTACCAAAACACCGACAAGCAGATCCGTACCACTGCGATTTCTGCGGCACGTGACGCGATCAAGGCTGAACTGTCCGAGGAAGAGCTGAACGACGGCAATCTTGGCACCGTGCTGAAGAAGCTGGAAAGCGCTGTTGTGCGTGGTGACATCGTTGAGTCGGGCAAACGCATCGACGGGCGTGACCTGTCCACCGTACGTCAGATCGTTTCCGAAACCGGCCTGCTGCCACGTACCCACGGTTCTGCCCTGTTTACACGCGGCGAAACCCAAGGCTTGGTTGTGACCACTTTGGGCACCGGCGACGACGAGCAAATGATCGACGCGCTGCAAGGCACCTATCGTTCCAACTTCCTGTTGCACTACAACTTCCCTCCCTATTCAGTTGGTGAATGTGGTCGTAACTTTGGCCCCGGTCGTCGTGAAATCGGTCACGGCAAACTGGCATGGCGCGCGCTGCAAGCGGTGCTGCCTGCAGCAACAGACTTCCCCTACACCATCCGCCTAGTGTCAGAGATCACCGAATCCAACGGCTCCTCCTCTATGGCATCAGTCTGTGGCGGCTCCTTGTCGATGATGGACGCGGGCGTTCCGCTGAAATCACCGGTTGCCGGTGTGGCTATGGGCCTGATCTTGGAAGACAGCGGCAAATACGCCGTGTTGACCGACATCTTGGGCGACGAGGACCACCTCGGCGATATGGACTTCAAAGTCGCAGGTACTGCTGAAGGCATCACCTCGCTGCAGATGGACATCAAGATCACCGGTATCACCGAAGAAATCATGCAGGTTGCATTGGATCAGGCCAAAGAAGGCCGCATCCATATTCTCGGCGAAATGGCCAATGCCCTTACTGAGGGACGTGCTGAACTGGGTGAATTTGCTCCGCGCATCGAGAGCTTTAAAATCCCGACCGACAAGATCCGTGAAGTGATTGGTTCCGGCGGTAAAGTGATCCGTGAGATCGTTGAGAAAACCGGCGCCAAGGTGAACATCGAAGATGATGGCACTGTGAAGGTCGCATCCTCTTCCGCCAAGGAAATCGATGCTGCTGTCAAATGGATCCGCTCGATCACCGATGATCCAGAAGTTGGTGAGATTTATCAGGGTACGGTTGTCAAAACCGTCGATTTTGGTGCTTTCGTCAATTTCTTCGGCGCTAAAGACGGCCTGGTGCACATCTCGCAACTGGCTGACGAGCGTGTTGGTAAGACCACCGATGTTGTCAATGAAGGCGACAAGGTCTGGGTCAAACTGATGGGCTTTGATGACCGCGGTAAAGTACGCCTGTCGATGAAAGTCGTTGATCAGGAAACTGGCCAGCAATTTGAAGACGAATAAACACTGAATTATAAATATGCAGAGGGCGTTGCAAGAAATTGCAGCGCCCTTTTTTATTGATTTAAAACGGTTTTTCAGATTATCCTATTGACTGGCCCCGGTCTCAATAGGCTGTCTC
>JAHRVG010000086.1 GCA_019090795.1 Paracoccaceae bacterium
ACCGAGATCTACACCCTAGAGTTCGTCGGCAGCGTCAGATGTGTATAAGAGACAGCCACGGTAGGGGCTGCAGTATCGGGCTTGGCCTGATCCAAAGCATAATGTGAAACAACCGTGTTAAGAGGATAGAGTGGCGTTTGCGCACATAACTCTGTCAGCTCTGCAGAAAATTCGGCCAAATACTCTGCCGTGATTTCACGTGGTTTCCCGCTGGATTTTGCCAGATAACCTGACGCCCAAAACACCACCAGAGTTTTGTCTCCTGCATCACCCGAGTTCAGAAACTCAGAACAGGGCAATGTGGGGTCAAACGACTGGCGCGCCTGTGCGGCGGTGCAAAGGGATAAGCTGATGGCTACTTGAACGAATATCAATAACAGATTGCGCAATTCAACACCTCGTAAATTCAGGGGGTATTGTGAAAGTATAGCGTCCACGGGCTATGGTGCAAGCCATAGCCCAGAAATCAGACGCTCACCGCCGCGCTACAGAATGAAATCCGAAGCTTCCAACCCGGATGCGCCATTCAGCTCGATACGAATATCCGCAACGCCGTCGCCGTCGGTATCGACCCGCACCGAGGTTTTGGCCGCTGTCACCCGCAAGCGCACTTCACCGACGGTGTTGGTGAATACGGCGGTGCCGATAAAGCTCAACTCCATGTTCAGGCCGGAAAAATCAATCTGGTCGACGCCCGCTACGAAGTCCGTCACCTTGTCTGATTCCACCCCTGGAAGCGAATGGTTCACCCGGTTGAACACAAATACATCCTCGCCGTCGCCCCCGGTCATTTCATCCTTGCCCTTGCCGCCGATCAACCGGTCGTGGCCGTCGCCGCCATCCATGGTATCGCGGCTTGTATTGCCGCGCAGGATGTCGTCGCCCGCACCGCCCAGCAGCACATCATTGCCCTTGCCGCCGCGAATTTCATCATTGCCATCACCGCCGTTGAGCGTGTCATACCCGGCGCGCCCACGCAGGCGGTTGTCTGCATCGTTGCCGGTGATAATATTGACCTCGTCGTTGCCGACACCGCGGATATTGCCGTCGCCAATCAGGGTCAGGTCTTCAAAGTTGGCACCGAGTTTCCAGCTGACGCTGGATTGTACGGTGTCGGTGCCTTCGGCGAATTGTTCGACCAACTCTATTGAGGCGTCGTCGATGATATAGGTGTCATTCCCCAAACCTCCGTAGACTTCACCTTCAACAGTCCCGCCACGCCCGTCATACAGATCTCTACCACCGGCCAAGTCAACGTCACCGACGATCCTACCCGAATTGATAACGCTGTCGCCAGCACCCGCTGATTGGACCCCAATCCCGTTCCGTCCGATGATGGAGCCGCTATTATTAATGTCTATCGAGTTTGAATTGGAAATATTGCTGGACGAACCAACACCAATGTTACCAATCAGCGTTCCTGAATTATACAGCTCCAGGCCTTGAGAGTTAATTTTTATGGCTGCCGAGCCACCGGAAATATAACCGCTGTTTTCGATCTCGAACGCACCGCCGTTAGAGTTGAAATCTCCGCTGGCATACACCGCATAAGACGAATTCGCAGTAATGGTTCCGGTGTTTTTCAAGCTACCACTGGTTGCACCTGCAGCAAAATAAAGGCCACGCCAGTCAGCTGAAACGTGACCATGGTTGGTAATCTCGGCGTTGGTACGGCCGATGTATATTCCGCTCGATCCATACAAACTGGAAACCACCCCAGTCTCGCCAATCTGAAGCAAAAGGTCCGTGACGACCGTTGCGGAGGCCCCAAGATTTACCGCAGTATTCGCCGAAACGACTGTGCCGTCTATATGAACGGACATTGAGCTGTCATTGTTACCGAGTAGCGATGTGGCTGGAGTCACTACCGAAGCGTCCTTTTGCACATAAACGTAGTCGCCGCCGTGGATGATGTATTGGGCTGTGAGATGGGTTGAGATAACCTCAAATGCCATGGTTGAATTCCTTAATGTGTATGGGCAAAGACACGCTTTGCCGCCTGAATTAATTTGAGGAGGCCGCTTACAATTCTAAACTGGCCCATATCCTGAATTGCTAGCACCTAGAATTCCAGTTTACAATTGTTTTTAAAAGATAAAGCACGTTTCGATAGTGCGGTTAAGCCCAGCACCAGAACCTTCATATCCGCACTGCTTTTGCCGATGAAGTAAAAACTGGAAAAGCCGCTTAGGTCGACCCAGTTTTCACCTTGCGTGAAAATATGGATGGTGTCGGTATTGGCTCTGAGGATGTGTGCCAGCTAATGGCTGACAGGGTTGTGGTTAATCTCACCAGTTCAGGAAGTCCTCTGTGGAATACGGTCATTGGCCGATTATAGCATCCGCAGGGCGTCCTCGATTTTGTTGCGCAGATCCAGCCTTTCATTTGGTGTCAGGAAGGCGCCCAGCTCGATTTCACGCCCTGATCCCTTGAGGGTCAGGTAATGCACCACATTCCGGTTCTCGCGGATTTGCACAGATGTCCAGTAGGGATTGGATTGCCAGAATTGATCGGGTTTGCGCGGGTTGTGGCGGTGAACCGTGATCAGATCGGGCCAGATATTCAGCTCTTCATACAGGGAACCGTCACGGGTGTTGCGGCGGATGAAATACCACAAGCCCCAAAGTGTCAGCAATAAATGCGGCAGCAGCCCCCACCATGCCAGAGACCCAATCAGGGGCACCAGCGGCACCAGCAACATTACGGCGGTAAAACCGATCACCCAGGCAAAGCCTTTGGATGACAAGGAGCGGTGTGGGCGTAGGGTGAAGCTGTGCAGGGGGGGAACGCGGCGGATCAATACCCCGTTAGAAAAGGCCGGGGTTTGCGCCCCGGCCTTGTCAGTGTTGTTATCGCCTTGCGACATGTCAGTGCGAGGAACCTTTGTCCCACATATCCGGCGTGGGAAGCTGTTCGAACGTGTGCTCCGGAGGAGGGTTCGAGAGGGTCCATTCCAGTGTCTCTGCATGCTCGCCCCAATAGGCTTTCTCGGTGATTTTTTTGCCTGCAAAAATGGTGTAGAACACAATGCCGAGGAACAGGATGAACGACGCAAACGACAGGAACGCACCATAAGAGGACAGTTCGTTGAAGTAGGCGAACTGCTCTGGATAGTCGATATAGCGGCGCGGCATGCCCTGACGACCCAAGAAGTGCTGTGGGAAGAAGGTCAGGTTGGTGCCGATGAAGAACATCCAGAAATGCAACTGTGCTGCAAATTCAGGATACTGACGGCCCGACATTTTGCCAATCCAATAGTATACGCCCGCGAACAGACAAAAGCCTGCACCGATGGACATCACGTAATGGAAGTGGGCCACAACATAATAGGTATCGTGATACAGACGGTCGATCGGTGCTTGTGACAGAACCACACCGGTCACGCCACCTACGGTGAACATGAACAAGAACCCGATCGCGAACATCATTGGCGCCTTAAAGCTGATGGAACCGCCCCACATTGTTGCAATCCATGAGAAGATTTTGATGCCGGTTGGCACCGCAATTACCATGGTTGCGAGCATAAAGTAGGATTGTTGGGTCAGCGACATACCAACGGTGTACATGTGGTGAGCCCAGACAACAAAGCCAAGCGCGCCAATAGCAACCATTGCATAAACCATCGGCAGATAACCAAAGATTGGTTTCTTGGAAAATGTCGCGATTACGTGCGAAACGATACCAAAGCCCGGAACGATGATCATGTAAACCTCTGGGTGGCCAAAGAACCACAACAGGTGTTGATACAAAATCGGATCGCCGCCGCCTGCCGGATCAAAGAATGTGGTGCCGAAGTTACGGTCGGTCAGCAGCATAGTGATCGCACCCGCCAGTACCGGCAGGGACAGAAGGATCAGGAAGGCAGTTACAAAGATCGACCAAGCGAACAGCGGTGTTTTATGCAGGGTCATGCCCGGCGCACGCATGTTCAGGAAGGTGGTGATCATATTGATCGCCCCAAGGATCGAAGAGGCACCCGACATGTGAACTGCGAAAATCGCAAAGTCCATCGAGATGCCGCCCTCGGATGTGGACAGTGGCGCATAGAGCACCCAGCCAACGCCGGAACCCATTTGATCGTTGCCACCTGGCGCAATCAACGAGATCGCTGCCAATGTCAGGCCGGTGAAGTACATCCAGAAGCTGAGGTTGTTCAACCGCGGGAACGCCATATCCGGCGCGCCGATCATCAACGGCATGAAATAGTTGCCAAATCCGCCAAACAGCGCAGGAATGAACACAAAGAACATCATTAGAATACCGTGGCCGGTAATCAGAACGTTCCACAGATGTCCGTTCGGTGTACAGTTATCAACTGTGCTGGCAAACAGGCTCGCGCCTTCCATACACATGTACTGAACCCCAGGGTTCATCAGCTCCATGCGCATGTAAACCGAAAACAAAACGGCCAATAACCCGGCTGCACCTGAAACAAACAGGTATAGGATGCCGATATCCTTGTGGTTGGTGGACATGAACCAACGCGTAAAAAAGCCTTTCGGCGCGTGGCCATCATGGCCGTGGGTGGCTGCATCTGCCATTCGTATCTCCCCTTAACGAGTTTTAATAGTGCCGCGAATCCCCGTAAGAGGTTGTCGCAGTTACCCGCTCCCTTGGTAGACCAGCCAATCTACGTTCTCAACTGGATTAAAGGCCGCAGGAGTAAATAAGAGTGCTGGGACAGGATTTAAAGGGGGAACCGATTGAATATTTGGTGTTGTTGCGCTAGCCAGACTGGCATGGTTTTATAGTATCGAGGATGATGAACTGTGTTTAAGGCCGTTTCTTTGATAACAGGATTTGCATTTGGCGTGATTTTGGCGGGCGCTGCCCAGGCAGGGACAATTTCACCACCCGTTTTATTGGAAATAACCAATGTGCCGCTAAATGACACACTTAATCTGCGCGCCGGGCCATCGGGCAGCAGTGCAGATATTGGAGATCTATATAACGGTGATCTGGTTGAGGTTCTGGGTATTCAAGGCAACTGGGGCATGATCGGGCGCGGTGAAGGTGATGCATGGATTTCCTTAACTTATACCAAAGAGGTAGCGCGCCCCGCATTAAGCAGCGGCTTGCCAGTTGGGCTGGGCTGTTCTGGAACTGAGCCTTTTTGGTCACTAAACCTGCTAAAGATTGGGGCGATTAGCATAAGTGGGGCCTCTCAGCCAATCCTTCAAAGCGGCGTTTCCAGAAATTCATCAATTGCCTATTTTTTCTCAACCTCCGATTCCGTTGGCGTTTTACGTGCCCAGCAGTGTTCTGACGGCATGTCTGACCGCACTTATGGCTGGCAAATCGACGTTGTAAGTGGGCAAGAGTTGTTTTCCGGCTGCTGTTCCATCCGATAGTTTTTGACCGTATGAGATTTGCACGCTAGGCTTGCATTAGGTCAGCGTTCAAAAAAGGACGCACAGTTTTTAGGGGAGACTAATATGATTGACACGGAGCGTGATGCCACGCCTATGCCCGAGATTAATATAGTTGAATTTTCGGATCTTAAGGAAATACTAGCCAAGGGCTGGCGCGATTATAAGCAAGCCCCCATATTCGGTATCGTTTTTGGATTGGTGTTTGCTCTTGGCGGCATGGTGATTTACCTACAATTGATGGTCTGGGGCGAAGGCTGGGGGATTTTCTCAGTTATTGTCGGCTTTCCATTGATTTCGCCGTTTCTGGCAGTTGGCTTGTATGAGGTCAGCCGTGAAATCGAACGTGGCGAAACGCCTACATGGCAGCATGTGTTAAACGGCATCCTGCGCGAGCGCAGTAGGGAAATCCCGTGGATGGCCTTTGTGTCGGTGTTTTTCTTTGGCATGTGGACCTATCTGGCGCATCTGATTTTTGCGCTGTTCTTTGGGCTCAAGCCGATGACCAATGTAATGAGCAGCAATTCGATCCTGTTCACCACGGATGGGTTGGTGTTTCTGGCGGTCGGGACGATCGCGGGGGCAGTTATCGCTACGGTGTTGTTTTCGATCACCGTTGTGTCGATTCCATTGCTGCTGCACCGCGAAGTGGATTTTATTACCGCGATGATCACTTCGGTAAATTTCGTGCTGAACAACAAGATGGTGATGTTTGTCTGGGGTATTATTGTTACGGTATTGACGCTGCTTGCGATGTTGCCATTCTTTCTAGGGTTATTAATAATTCTGCCAGTTCTGGGCCATGCCACCTGGCATCTGTACCGGATAGCTGTAGATTAGGAACTCTGGATAATTGAGGCGCTTACTCGCCAATCCTCTTGAGCGCTTCGCGCGATTCCCTCTCCCAGAATATATGGAAAATATTGAAAGGGGTGGGGTCACACTTTTGTGTTGCCGGGCGTGTTGATTGGCCTTGTATCGGGAGGCAGGAGCGGATGCAGTGCGTTATGCGACTCTTTCTTCTGACCTCTTTGACCATGTTTGCCTTTGCGGCCAATTCCGTGCTGAACCGTCTGGCGCTAGCGGGCGGTGAAATTGGCCCTGCGGCCTTTGGGGTGATACGGGTTCTTTCTGCGGCAGTAGTGTTGCTGTTGGTGATGCAATGGCGCGGGCAGAGACCGGGGCGGCCAAACCGGCTGCATCTGGTTTCGGTGCTGGCGCTTGTTGCCTATATTACCGGGTTTTCCTTTGCTTATGTGACGCTTGATGCGGGTGTTGGTGCGCTGATCCTGTTTGGCGGGGTGCAAATCACCATGTTCGGAGGGGCGCTGAAGCGGGGCGAAACCGTTTCTGGTGCAGCTTGGTTCGGCGCGATACTGGCTTTTGGCGGCTTGGTATATTTGCTGGCCCCCTCTGATTTTACACCCGATCCAGCGGGGGCGCTGTTGATGGGGCTGGCGGCACTTGGATGGGGCGTCTATTCGCTGGTCGGGCGTAAAGCGGCTCTGCCGATCAAGGCAACGGGCGAGAATTTTATACTCGCCTTCCCTCTGGTTTTGCTGGTCTGGTTCATTGTTCCTGAAGCCATTGTTCTTACACCTTACGGCGTTTTACTTGCGATGATCTCTGGAATGATCACCTCCGGGCTGGGCTATGCGCTTTGGTACAGTGTTTTGCCGCGTCTTGATACCGCTTTGGCAGCGGTCGCCCAGCTTACAGTGCCGGTTATTGCAATGGCCGGGGGCGTTCTGCTCCTTGGCGAAGGAGTTAGCATGCGTTTTGTCTTGGCTTCTGGATTGGTTTTGGGCGGCGTTGCGGTTTCTGTTTTTGGTCCCAAGGGGCGTTAATCCTTACCAAACACTTGCTCAAAACACCGTTTTAGGGCCAGATCAAGGTCATCCATCGTTACAGGTAGCCCCAGATCAACCAAGGATGTCACCCCGTGTTCCGCAATACCGCAAGGCACAATGCCGCTATAATGGCTCAGGTCCGGTTCCAGATTGATACAGATGCCGTGAAAGCTGGTCCACTTGCGCAGGCGCACACCTATGGCGGCGATTTTATCCTCGGGCGGGGTGCCAGCGGCGGTTAACGGCTTGTCGTGGCGTACAACCCAAACGCCCACACGCCCCGCGCGGCGTTCGCCGGTGATGTTGAATTCGCCCAACGTCTGGATCACCCACTCCTCCAACTGCCATACGAACTGGCGCACATCACGGCCCCGTTTGTTTAAATCCAGCATCACATAGGCCACACGCTGACCGGGACCATGGTAGGTATATTGCCCACCGCGACGCGACTGATAGACGGGAAAGCGATCCGGGTCGGTCAGGTCTGCAATATTGGCACTGGTGCCCGCGGTGTAGAGGGCAGGGTGCTCTAGCAGCCAGATTTCCTCAGCTGCTTGTCCGAGGATCATCCGGTCCACATGCGTCTCCATCCGCGCTACCGCATCCGGGTATTCGACAACAGTGTCGCTATGTGTCCAGTTAACCATGCCCCCTCGTGCCTGATCAGTGCAGGGCTGTCAATTTTAGTGGGTTGTATATAGTGCAATAAATCACATTATTTGGCCTGAAATTGCTTATGATCAGCATAAAGCACAAGTAGGTCTACGCCTTTCACAGCGAATCATGGTAGACTTTGTTTGATTTCACGCTCAAAACCTACGAGGTTAATATGTTTAAAAAATTCTCCTTAATGACACTAACTGCTTTGGCCGTGTTGGTTTCACCAGCCCAAACCGCCCGCGCCGGGAGCAACCTTGCCGCTGGCATTGCTGGTGCCATCATTGGCGGAGCAATCGTTTCTTCGCATCAAAAAAACAAGAACCGCACGCGCTCGCGCACCTACACGCGCACGCGGGTCAGTTCTGCCCAGCGGCAAGAAAACCGCGAAGTGCAGACCTCACTGAATTATTTCAGCTTTCCTGCAGGGACGCCAGACGGGGTTTTCGGACGCAAGACCCGCAGTGCGGTGTCTTCGTTGCAGATTTACATGAATTATCCAGTTACCGGACAGCTGACCGAATTCCAGAAGACAGTGCTGTTGACCAGCTATCATCGCACAATTGCTGGCAGTGTTGCTGTGTCGCAGATCATCGGATCATCACATGATGGTGTGCGGGCAATGTTGAAAAATACTCAGGCACAAATGGCAGGGGGGAGTGGCGCAACCTACGCTGCCGTACAATCCCAACCGCAGATTATCGTGCAACCCCAAGCCGTTGTTGTACAGCCCGCGCAGCCGGTTGTTGTTCAGCCCCAAACCACTGTTGTCGCTGCCGCTCAAACCGGTTCTGGTGGTTTCAAGATGCCGAGCTTTGGTTCGGCTCCGGATACCAGTTCGATGGCCAACCACTGTAACAAAATCAGCCTGATCACCAGCACCAATGGCGGGTTCACCAATGTCTCGACTATGCAGGATCCAGTGTTTGCGCTGAATGAGCAGTTCTGTCTGGCGCGCATCTATGCGATCTCCCAAAGTGAGGATATGATTGTCCAAGTTCAGGGCGTGACTGCAGCACAAATGCAGTCGCAATGCGAAACCCTTGGCCCTGCGTTCAAGGAACAGGTTGCCTCGCTGTCGTTGGGGAGCCGTGATCAGGTGATTGCCAAAACCAGTGATATGATCCTCTCTAGCGGCATGTCACCGGCACAGTTGAGCCATACCGCTAAGATCTGTCTGGGCGTTGGTTATCGCACCGATAACTCCGATGTGGCATTGGCCTCAACCCTTATCCTTGTGACCTTGGGAGAGCCTGTTTACGGTGAGTTGCTGGGCCACCATCTGGTGAATGGTTTTGGAACCAGCCAGCGCAATGATCTCGCGGTACAATGGTATGCATCCGCGAACAACGCTATAGAGATGGGCATGCCTGCGGTATTTGTTCCGGGTCAAACTGATCGCCCGGCACTTATTCAAGCAGCCGTTGCACGCCTTGGTGCCCCTGGATCTTCTTCAACAACCCAGCAGACAGGCTTTGCAGTGCCAACATTTGGAACACCGAGCGAGTAATGCTGCCACATGTGATCCGTTATACTGTCCCGCGTGACCTTCTGGTCGCGTGGGTATATTATTCGCACTAGTCTGTGTTTTCCACTTCACAACGCGCGCAGCTGCGCTTATAGAAGCGCGACCAAGCAATGGCAGTGCGGCCGTGGCGGAATTGGTAGACGCGCAGCGTTGAGGTCGCTGTGGGGTAACTCCCGTGGAAGTTCGAGTCTTCTCGGCCGCACCATTACTACTCTCCCTATACAAAACACTACCTAAAGCCTTGAATGGTAAGGCTATTTTGGCGGTTCTAGCACCCTGATTCCGGTGGTATGTGATGCGGTCTGCAAAGGCTAGTTATAGCACCATACGGCGTAGGCTGATTTGACCGCTTTCCCATAGTTTCCAAGGGCTTGCGAGGAATTGCAGGGCTGGTTCTAGTTTTTCTTCGAAAGTGCCCGATGCTGGTGCGATATGATGCGCTAATTGGTCCTGTAGCTTGGTCTTACTACGCTCCAAATCACTGATTTTACCCTCATAAGCACGGATCACGGTTGGATTGGTTGTATCTATGATGCGCCCCAACAAAGCATCTACTTGCTTTTCAATAGCTTTGATCTGGCTCTTGCCGGATTTAACGATGTCTTCGGCCTGCGCCAAACGTTGCGTCCAAGCCTCACGGAACATGACTTTGACCAGTTCAAACAGGTTCTGGCTTGGTTGCAGAGTTTTAATCAACGCCCCCATGTCACCTTCCAGCATGTCGCGGGGGATCGACTTGCCATAGCTGGCACAGCCCTTGGCTTGGCAGAGGTAATAGGCGTAGCTGCGGTCACGCCCTTTGGACCAAGAGCTGCTCAGAGGCCCGCCACAGTCGCCACAGCTTACAAAACCACGCGCAGCAAAGTCATTGCCGATATTCTTACGAATAAGGACCTTGGCGGAGCCATTCAGACGGTCTTGAACCTTGTCGAACAGATCAATGCTGATCAAAGCCTTGTGCTGACCTTTCAGCCAGTCGATCCCGTAAGTTTTGCTGCAAATATGGCCAGTATAAAGTGGGTTGTTCAAAACATCCGACACCCGCTGGTTGGGGATTTCGCCCTTTTTGTTGCGCGGAAAGTCGGGGTGCAGTTCAAAGAAACGTCGCACCTCGGCTTGCGAGCCAAAGCGACCGGAGGCGAAGCCCTCGAAGGCTTCATGGATCAAGGTGGCGAGCGTACCGTTGGGAATCGTCGCATCCAAGTTCTGTTGCAGAGGCAGGAAATATTCATGAACCATAAAAAGTTGCGACGTATATATGCCGAGGAAAAGTTGCAAGTTCGACGCAGGGGCGGTCGAAAACGCGCCTTGGGCACGCGCAGGCCAATGGGCGTGCCTGACGCTGCAAACCAGCGTTGGAGCCTTGATTTCGTATCCGACGCATTCACGGATGGCAGGCGGTTTCGCATCCTGACTGTGGTGGATGATTTCACCCGCGAGAACGTTGCCTTGATAGCCGATACCCGCAAAAAGTATGCATATTCTGTGCGCCGCTTTATCGAATATCACGGTGAATTACCCCTTGCCGGTCTTGCACGGAAACACCTTTCAGACTTTGCAGCCGACTTCCTGAGGCTTCCTAAGAGCACCCGCAGCGATATAGGCCCATTGGCGTTTTGGGATGCCGTACGGGCCGCTGAGCGTGAGAACCTGCCCCGTGTGATTGAGCGGACCCGTGACCAGAACCTGACACACTTGAAAACATTGATGGGATTTGCGGTGAACGAAGGGGACCGCGACGGTCCCGATCCTTGGACCAGATACACGCCGACCGTGGCGAAACAGAAAGTCAGCGAAAAGCGAAAGAAGAAGACGTATGTCTTTAGGTGTGCTGCGGAGCATTGCAATCGTGTTTCGATCAGTAATCGTGCAATTTGGTTCAAGGCATCAGTCTAGAAATAATGCTTCTTGAATTGCCTTATCCCAGCCTAGATAAAATTTGTTCCCATCGCGTATTACAGGGCGAGCCATCACTTTGGGTTTGGCTGAAATCTGCGCCTCTGCCTCTGAATTTTTAAGCCATTGATTTAGCGCTCGGTAATCATTCGTCTTCCGATCCACCAACCGATCACCGAATTCTACAATCAATTCAGTCAATTCTGCCTCACTTAGTGGTTCGGCTCTGACATCGCGGAAATTGAAGTCTTTGCCTGCGGCCTCCAGCGCCTTGCGGGCTTTCTGACAAATTGGGCAGGTATCCAATCCATAAATTATCATGTCGCAATCTCCTTTGGCGATGATCGTGAAACTTCACACATCACACCCTCTAATGCAACTAAATGGGTCTCGCCAAATTAACGTTTTTTCTTGCTTACCGCTTTGACTACTGTTGTCTAAAGTTAAGGTAAGCGATAGGCTTCTCTTTATGAAACATGTCCCTAAAGAAACAACAAATGACGCCCTTATTCAGGAATTTTTGAACAAAGGTGGAAAAATCAGCGTCGGTAAAACCAAACCCATGCCTGCCGAGTTAGGCATTAGCAAAAATGTTTGGAACAACATACTGACAAAGGAAGAGAAGGCTGCGCGCGACAAAAAGTGATTTTTCAAGGCTATTCCGACTTGAATTTGGGGGGGCCGTTTTAAGTGGAGGCAAGGTGGCTTTTTCACTTATATTCGAACGCTGAATGCGAGTTTAATAAATGCGCTTTGTACGCGCTGCCACCCTTAGCGTCACAAAAATGCTGCGCAACTCATCAATGTCCGCAATGACGGGCCGCACTGCAGCTTTTGAAATTGTCACCAATGGCAGGTAAGGGCCGATAACAGCCGTTCGACTTTGGGAATCTCGGGCAAAGTAAGTTTTCCCCCATCCGTCACCTTGGCTTGCGACCTTTATTTCGTTTCCAGAACAAACGAACTACGTCGATAGGCTGATTTGAGGTCTCGCCAATGGCGTGCTATGCGATGGGACGTTCCAAACGATAGTGATTGTTTGCGCCGGGGTCAGTTGCAGGCAGCGGTTTTTCGAGGTCAAGGATTTCCGTGAGTTCGGCAAGAAATAAGGCATAATTTGCACGTTCGCTGCCACCAGTTTTAGCCCAACGCCCGATAAACTTGGAAATAGACTGCATGGAACCACTTTAGATTGCTTCGACCAGACGATGCACGTCTTACGCTCTATTATCAATACCTAAAACTGTTGCGGTCAAGTGACATGCACTAACCTACCCAACTGCTGCCGCTATGCTTCCGTGGGCGTTTTCTTCAAAAAACATCACTCCGAAAAATAATTGCAACATATTGATATAATTGAGAAAATTGGCTCCAGCGGTAGGGATCGAACCTACGACCAATTGATTAACAGTCAACTGCTCTACCGCTGAGCTACGCTGGAACACTATTACCTTGCGGTGGGGGCCGTATAGCAGCGGGAATTTGGGGCGTAAAGTGGGTTTCTTGCCGTTTTGGAAATTATTTATGGGCGAAGCGGCTACCTTGCCAGATGTCGCCGTCACTTGTCACAATAGCGCGTTCATGCAGGTCAATCAGATGGGCAAAGACATTGCGGGTGGCGGCGGGTAATAGACGCGGGTCTACGTCGGTATAAATCAGGGCAGTCAGTTCTGATGGGGTGGCTGTACCCTGTTTCAGCTTCTCCAGTATCTGGTTTTCCCGCATATTTCGGTGGCCTATCTGATGGCTGACCATGCCCATTGGATCGCGCACTGCGCCACCGTGGCCGGGGTAATAGGTGTGATCATCGCCGCGCGCGGCCAACCGGTGCATTGAGGCCATGAATTCTGTCAAATTCCCATCCGGTGGCGACACCATCGTCGTGGCCCAACCCATCACATGATCACCGGTAAAAACTGCATCGGTCCCGGCCCATGCAAAACACAGGTGGTTCGAGAGGTGGCCCGGTGTGTGGATTGCCTCCAGCTCCCAGCCATCACCACTAATGGTTTGGCCATGCGTGATTTTTTGGTCGTAGCGAAAATCCTCATCCGTACCTTCACGCCCGCCCAGATCGCCCGAAGCGGCAAGCTGTTCCATGATCGGGCTGCGGGCCTCATGCGCGGTACCAAAAGCGAGGATCGGGGCCTCGGTATGCTCAGTCAGCCGACGTGACAGCGGGGAATGGTCGATGTGGGAATGGGTGATCAGGATATGACTGACCGGGCGTCCACGCAGCGCCGTCAACAACGCTTCAAAATGGACGTCACTGTCGGGGCCCGGATCAATTACAGCTACCGCGTCTTTGCCGAGCAGATAAGTTTGGGTGCCGGTAAATGTCATCGGGCTGGCATTGGGGGCCGTGACAACTTGCAGGGCAGGGGCCAGATCAAGCGACTGCCCTACCAGTGGCCTGTGGTTTCGCTCAAACGGATCCTTCATTGCACTCTCCTTTGGGCTTGCCCAATTGCAGGCCGCCCCGTAACCCTGTTGTGGAGATGTTTAGCAAATGGCTCAAGCCTTATCTGCCGCGCAGCCTGTTCGGGCGCGCCAGTGCCATCATGATTGTGCCGGTCGTGCTCATTCAGGTGGTTGTTGGCGTTGTGTTGGTGGAACGGTTATTCCAGAACGTCAGTGGGCAGATGTCTGGGGCCGTCGCGTTGGATATCAACTATTTGATAAGTAAGTTTGAAAATGATGCGCCCGATGTTGTTCAGGCAGCCGAGGCGTTGGAAATTACCATGGGCCAAGGCGGAGAGGCGGGGCCTGATCGTCGGCAATTTATTGATATCGCGGGAATTACAGTTGTCCAGACCCTGCGCAATAACGTGCGTGGAATAATGCAGGTTGATCTGGTTGAGGGGGGGGATTATGCGATTTTGCAGGTGAAAACGCCCAAATCTGATCTTAAATTCAAAGTTCTGCGTCAGC
Source organism: Paracoccaceae bacterium (assembly GCA_019090795.1). Taxonomy (GTDB): domain Bacteria; phylum Pseudomonadota; class Alphaproteobacteria; order Rhodobacterales; family Rhodobacteraceae; genus Amylibacter. The sequence goes on from JAHRVG010000086.1 coordinate 14,232, forward strand.
GCCTCTCTGCCACTAATCCACATCAGTTGCTGGTAATCATGATGATTGCCGCATTTCTGATTACCGGCCTCTCGATCTTGTTTTTGCGCAATCAGGTACAACCCATCAACCGTCTTGCCAAAGCGGCAGAGGCTTTTGGTAAGGGTTGGTCGCTACCGCTCAAACCGCGTGGTGCCTCTGAGGTGCGCGCAGCTGCAAAAGCCTTTTTGTCGATGCGCGGCCGTATTGAGCGCCAGGTTGAACAACGCAACCTGATGCTGTCCGGTTTGAGCCATGATCTGAGAACTCCCTTGACCCGTCTCAAACTGTCGGTTTCCCTAATGGAGCCGGACCCGGAAACGGAACTGATGCAGCGGGATCTGGATGAAATGGCCGAAATTTTGGATGAATTCCTGGCCTTTTCAAGCGGTGATAGTGGTGAAGTCACTGAAAGTGTGGCGCCAAAGCCTTTGGCTGAAAAACTGGTGGAAAATTACCGTCGCGCGGGCGACGCGGTTTCGTTGGTGTATGCTGGCAATACGCTGGATGACAGCCCGGTAAAAATACGGCGGATGGCTGTCCAGCGGGCGGTCGGAAATCTGTTGGGCAATGCACAGAAATGGGGCGATCAAACCCGCCTGACCTTATACATCGGTACTGGTTTCATTGAATTCATTGTTGAAGACAATGGGCCCGGCATCTCACAGCAGGAACGCGAGAATGCGCTTAAGCCCTTCACCAGGCTGGACGCGGCGCGCAATCAGGACAAGGGTTCCGGCGTTGGCCTTGGCTTGGCGATTGCCAGTGACGTGGCGCGCAGCCATGGAGGTGCAATGACCTTGGGACAGAGCGATGATCTGGGAGGCCTGAAGATTAATTTTCGCATTCCGCGTTAGCGAAAAATCATATCTTTGGCAGCAAAAACTGCGCCGCCGGTGATCAGCAGGCAAGCCAACCCCAGTGCCCAGGTAAGCGGGGCAAAGCCAAACAGAACCAGAACCAACGTTGACAACAGCGGGGCGGCGTAACTTGCCGCACCCAGCACCTGAATATTCCCTTTCTTGACACCGTAATCCCAGACATAGAACGCCAACCCGACCGGCCCCAGCCCAAGGCCGAGCACGGCCAGCCACTCTGATACATGCTGTGGCCAGATAGTTTGTTCCAGTGCCAGATGTGCAATCCCCGAGAGCACGGCGGTTGCCAGACAAAATCCGGTGACAACATCCGTCGGCACCTCACGAAAGCGCCGCGACAATACAGAATAGCCCGACCAAATCAGCGCGCAGACCAACGCCATCAGGTAACCGTTGCTATATTGGGGATCAATTGAGACGCTATTGCCCCCTGTCACGATCAAAAATGCACCGCCTGCACCTGCCAGTGCGCCGATCAAGTGGTGAAGTTTCAATTTTTCACCGGGCAGCAACGCTGAGAATACCACAATCAGCAAGGGCCAGAGATAGGCAATCAGCCCCGCCTCAACCGGGGGGGCGGCACGCAGGGCCGAGAAGTAGAAAAAATGATAACCGAACAAACCACCGACCCCGATCAACCAAACAACGGGGGGCTGGCGCAACAGGGCAATCCGGCGGGGGCGAAAAATCCAGATGCTGGCCCCAGCAAGCCCTCCAATTGCGAAGGTCATTGCCGCCAGCTGAAACGGCGGAACCGAACCGCTGGCGGCGGTAAACAGCGCTAGCAGAGACCATAAAAGCACAGCAATGCTGCCAATTATCGTGGCGGTTGTCGGGTTTGATTTTCTGGGCATTGTGGGCCAATCATTAGTTTCTCTGACTTGAGTAGCAGACCATTTTCACACTGACACCAATTATTTCCGGTATTCCTGTTGTATCAATTTCCCAAAGCCCCTAATGAAAAATCATGAAAACAATTACAACGACACAAGAACTGGCGGATTTCTGTGCGAAATGCGCGGCATTCGACTATGTTACTATCGACACGGAATTCTTGCGCGAGCGTACATATTTTTCCAAGCTTTGTCTGATACAAATGGCCCATCCGGTTGACGACGATCCTGTGGGCGAGAATATGAATGGCGCGGTTTTGATTGACGTGCTGGCGAAAGACTTTGATCTTGCGCCACTTTACGACCTTTTTCGCGATGAGAGTGTGGTTAAAGTTTTTCATGCCGCACGTCAGGATCTTGAAATTTTCTTTGTAGACCAACAGGTCATTCCCAAACCGTTTTTCGACACGCAAGTGGCCGCAATGGTTTGTGGATTTGGCGAACAGGTCGGTTATGAAACCTTAGTGCGTAAAATCGTACGCCTACCGCTGGATAAATCCTCGCGTTTTACCGATTGGTCGGCGCGCCCCTTGTCCGAAAAGCAGAAAACCTATGCGATTGGTGATGTTACGCATTTGCGGGTTATTTATGAATATCTTGAGGCCAAGCTGAAACAGAACAACCGGCACAGTTGGGTGGACGAGGAATTGAAGGTTCTGACGGCCCCCGAAACCTATGTGATCCATCCTGAAGACGCTTGGCAGCGACTCAAAACTCGCAGTAATTCGCCAAAATTCTTGGCCGGTGTCAAAGAGTTGGCCAGATTCCGCGAAACACATGCACAGACTCGGAATATTCCACGCAACCGGGTGTTTAAAGATGATGCCCTGATGGAATTGGCTGCAACGCGGCCAAATTCGTTTCAGGATCTGGCAAGATCCCGGCTGTTGTTGCGCGAGGCGCGCAAGGGGCAGATTGCGGAGGGGATTATTTCGGCTGTCAAAACAGCCTCTGGCTATGGGCCGAATGATTTCCCCAAGCCAGCACCTCAACGGAAAAAACCGGTGGGCAGCGAGGGGCTGGCGGATTTGTTGCGGGTTTTACTCAAGGCCAATGCCGAGGCCATTGGCGTTGCGCAAAAGCTGATTGCCAACTCGGCTGATCTGGATGACATTGCGACTGGAAACCCAGATGCGGCTGTGTTCAAGGGCTGGCGCAACGAGGTTTTCGGCCGCGATGCCAAAGACTTGTGCGAAGGTAAAATCGCACTGTCCGCCAAGGGCAGCAGTGTAGAGAAAGTGGTTTTATAGCCATATTGGGATTTTCTGGGTATGGGCAAATATGCGGATATTGTTGAGATTACCCCGGGTGTAGATTTACCCGCTGAGGTATACGGCGCGCGCGCGCATATACTGGCGCAATTGGTGAACAGCGGCCTGCCAGTTCCGACTGCTTTTGCGGTGTCGATTGCCGGTGTCCATAAATATGTGGTGGCGGATTACCCTCAAACACCTGCTTTCGCCCATAAACTGGTTCCCGGCGCGCTTTATTCGGTACGCCGCTCGCCGGCGATGCGAGGTTGGGGCGGGCCAAGGGCAATTCTGAACATTGGGATGAATTTTGAAACCCGAGATATTCTGGCCAAGGCCATAGGTACAGATTCAGCCAATGATCTTTATTGTCGTTTTGTTCGTTCCTATTCCATCATGGTTGCGCGTCTTGATGAGGATGACATTGAGGAACTGGTCGAGCGTGAGTTTACCAATGCTGGCAAGGATTACGGGCATCTTCTAGAGGCGCTATTGTCGTTTTACCGCGAGGAACTGGACGAGACATTCCCTCAAGACCCCCATGCCCAGATGCAGCATGTATTGCGGGCAATGGCCTTGATGTGGGAGGGCACAACCGCCCGAATTTTACGCACCGCACGGGGGGCACCGGCGGATGCTGGCCTTGGCTTTATTGTGCAGGATATGATGCAGGGTGCGTGCCTTGGCGAATGCGGCTCTGGCATTGGGCAGTTTGTGACGCTGGCCACCGGAGAAATCGGTGCCCATGGCCGCTATAAAAGTGAATCCCAAGGTCATGATGCAGTTTCAGGGCGCGGGGGAGAGCTGTTTCTGGGGACAGATCAGCGGGGGCCGTCTTTGCAGGAAACTGCGCCAAAAGCCTTTGCCGAATTGCAAGGGGTTGCTGAAGAAATACGTAAACTTCAATGTGATGACATGCAGTTACAGTTCACAGTGCAAGACGATAAAATCTGGGTGCTGGATGCAAAGCCTGCCGAAAGGTCAGGGCGGGCCGAAGTTAGTATAGCTGTGCGACTGATGCAGGACGGGTTGAAAAGCAAACAAGAGGCATTGCTGTCGGTTGCGCCGCGCAGCCTGACCGAAATGCTGCATCGTCATGTAGACCCAAAAGCCAGCAGAGACCGCATATTTGGTGGAATTGCTGCTAGTCCGGGGGCTGCATTTGGCCATATTGTTTTCAGCGCAACAGCAGCGCAAGCCTCTGCTGCACGCGAGGAGCCCTGTATTCTGGTACGTCCTGAGACAACGCCTGAGGATATTCGGGGGATGCAATCGGCCAATGGCGTGCTAACCCAGCGTGGCGGTATGACCAGCCATGCGGCGGTGATTGCACGCGGTCTGGGCCTGCCTTGCATTGTAGGCGCGACAAACCTGAAGTTAGATTTGCGCCGTAAAACCATCACTTTACCGGATGGGGATATTTTACACGAAGGCGATTTCATCACATTGGATGGAACCGAAGGCGAGATATTGCGCGGCGCAGTTGCCTTGGTTGAGCCGGATCTGGGCGGCCCGTTTAATACTTTTATGGATTGGGCCGACGAATTTCGCCGCCTGGGTGTTCGGGGCAATGTGGATACGCCAAATGATGCCCGCCTTGCCCAAACCTTCAAAATCGAAGGCATTGGTTTGTGTCGCACCGAACACATGTTTTTTGAACCGGGCCGCCTGACGGCGATGCGTGAAATGATCTTTGCCGATCAGGATAAAGACCGCCAATCTGCCCTGGATCGGTTGTTGCCAATGCAGCGCGATGATTTTGCCGAATTGTTCAAGGTGATGGACGGATTGCCTGTTTGTATCCGTCTTCTTGATCCGCCTTTGCACGAGTTTCTGCCCCAAACCACCGCTGAAATGCGCACCTTGGCCGAAGCGATGGATATGCCATTGCCCCGCGTACAGGAACGCGCAGAGGCGCTGAGTGAGGTCAACCCAATGTTGGGGATGCGCGGTGTGCGGCTCGGAATTACAGTGCCGGGCATTTATGATATGCAAGCACGCGCCATATTCGAAGCGGCTGCGGATGTGCAGACCCGTCTGGGCTTTGAGGTGCGTCCAGAGATCATGGTGCCACTGGTTTCCGCCAAAAAAGAGGTGGAGCTGGTTAAAATTCGTGTCGATACTGTTGCGGCAGAGGTGGAACGGACCACAGGCCAACGGATTAAATACAGCGTTGGCGTGATGGTTGAAACACCGCGTGCAGCCCTGCGGGCCGGCGAAATTTCCCGTTTTGCGGAATTCATCAGTTTTGGCACCAATGACCTGACTCAGATGACCTACGGCCTCAGCCGTGATGATGCGGGCCGGTTTATGCGCGACTATGTTAACATGGGGGTCTTTGGCGAGGATCCGTTTCATTCGCTGGATACTGATGCTGTCGGGGAATTGGTATCCATCGCTGTGGAACGTGCACGAGCGAAGAATCCCGACATGGTGCTGGGCCTGTGTGGAGAGCATGGCGGCGATCCCGAATCAGTTGCTTTTTGTCACAAAGTAGGGCTGGATTACGTATCCTGTTCTGCCTACCGCGCCCCGATTGCCCGTTTGGCAGCGGCGCAAGCGGCAATTCAAGATAAAGGTTAACACCCATTTTTTGGCAATTTGTTAGTTAAATTTGCCATAAAATGAGGGTTTTGTATCATTTTGGCGAGCGGAGTACGCCGGTTACAAAAAAAACGGTGCACTTTTTGAATAATTGCACTATTAAGGGGCTGGACTTTTGTGAGCTTATTGCAAATGGCCATTGTATCCGAATCTATTTGGATGCGTGTTGAGTAAAATGAGAGCCTGCTATGCTACCTAATTTTGTTGCCCCTACGTTGCGCAATGTTGCTATTGCTGCGATATGTGCTGTGTTCACCTTGCCGTCACCCGTTCTGGCCGAGCCAGTGTCGCCCGCTACCGATACACAAGCAGTTCAGCAGCTCATGAAACAAGAACGCGCGCAATTGGCAGCCCTTGGATCCAACCGTGCCAAAAAAATTGCTGGTATAGGTCGTGACGCAAATATTCGTGTTGCCAGCCTGTCCAAACCCAATCGCAAAGACGTGCAGCCTGTGTCAAGCTTCAAGCAGTTGAAATCCCTGCCCAAAGCATCCGGCGGCGCAGAATGGGCCTGTTTGGCCGAGGCGCTCTATTTCGAAGCTCGTGGTGAGTCTTTCAAAAGTATGGCCGCCGTAGGCGAAGTTGTATTGAACCGGCGTAATTCATCAAGGTATCCGGGCACTGTTTGCAGCGTGGTTTCTCAAGGTGTTGGTGGCAGACCGGGGTGCCAGTTTTCCTATAAATGCGATGGCCACAAAGAAGTCTATAACGAACCCAAGGCCTATATCCGTGTTGGTAAAATGGCACGGTTGTTGTTGGACGGGGCAATCCCCCATTTGACCGGCGGTGCCCTGTTCTATCACAACGCCACGGTTCGCCCAAGCTGGTCACGCAAATTCCGCCGAACAGCAACCGTGGGCGGCCATTTCTTCTATATCCCGAAATAGAAAACCGCCGCGCATTGTATTGCGGCCCACAGCCATTTAACCGATTGGTCTTGAAGCAGGGAGGGCAAAGCTCTACCTGCAAATCAATGACGGCAAAAGGGAACCTGCCATGACGGATGAGACAACACTGGCATTTGACCGGGTAGAGGCGCGTGCTGCAGCCAGTGCTAAGGGTGCGCCGCTCGACCGGATTTCAGTGCGCGATTACACGGTTGATGTGGATATCGGGGCTTTTCAGATCGAGCGTGGCGTGCAGCAACGGGTGCGTTTCAACGTGGTGTTGGAGGTTTCACGCCACGCGGCAGCGGCGACCGACGATGTCGATCAAGTGATTTCATACGACACAATTGTCGAGGCGATTGACTATCAGATGTCGGTTGAGCGGATAAACCTTTTGGAAACTCTGGCCGAACGGATTGCAGAGCAGGTGCTAGCCAATCCCAAAGCGGTTCGGGTGTTTGTGCGCATAGAAAAACTTGATCGCATTCCCGGCACCTTGGGTATTGAAATTGTGCGAAGCCGCGTTGGCGGTGGCAATGTGGCCCCGATGCAAGAAGGCACCCAAGCCAACGAAGAGGAAATTCACCCGCTGGTCGTGTTTCTGCCAAACAAAATACTGCATTCCGAAAACCTGCGCGAATGGCTGGATGCGATTGAGGCGCATGCGTTGCCGGCTATTATCTGTCTTGAAAAAACCGGTCTGGAAATCCCGCATACGGGTCTCGATCCGGTTGATCGGCGTATGGGGTTGCTGTCGATCGAACAAAATGCCTGGGTTTTGGCGGGCAAAGACAGCCGTTGCGTGGTTGTTAACAGCCGCACAGAGCTGGATTGGGCGATGAAGAACGGGCAACTGTCTGTTTGGGCACCGTCCAAGGTGGTTTTGGATGCGGTGAGCAAGCCGGAAGCGGATGCGCAAACGCCTTTGGCATTGGCGCAATGGTTCGCGCGAGAGTTTTCCGCCGATCACATTTCGGTTTGCGCCGGATATGCTGGTGCACAGGAATCAGAGCGTTTGCAGGTGGTTACCTCTCCCGATAAACTCTGAACTTGCACGCCTGTTAACGCTTGGATAGGCTCGGGAAAATTTGTGCCGGAGCAACAGGCGGGCAGGGGGTCTTTTTGGAATACAACAACGCGCCTGTGTCGGAACGCGGCCTGATAGTCTTGCTGGCTGCGATCACCATGCTGGCCCCGTTTTCGATTGATGCCTATCTGCCGGCATTCCCCCAACTGGGGATTGACCTGAATGCACCTATTGCCAGTATCCAGATGACACTGGCGGCTTTTCTACTTGGTTTTGCGCTGGGGCCATTGATTACAGGACCAATTAGCGATGCGGTGGGGCGGCGTCCGGTTATTTTGGCAGGATTGATTGGTTTTGGGGTTTTCTCGCTGGCCTGTGCTTCCAGCGAAAACGTCGACTATCTCATCGCTTTTCGGTTTTGTCAGGCATTTGGCGGCAGTGCCTCGCTGGTTGCCGGACGGGCTTTGCTGGCGGATATTTATCGAGGCGATGTACTGGCGCAGAAGAACTCGCTTATTAGCATGTTTCTGGCTCTTGCGCCGATGGTTGCGCCGGTTATCGGCGGCTGGCTGGCCGAGACTTGGGATTGGCGCATGATCTTTTGGATTATGAGCTTGGCCAGTGGCGCGGCAGTTCTGGCCAGTTTCTTAAAAATGCCCGAAACTTTGTCACCTGCTAAACGCGCGCCGCTGCATTTGGGTGCAGTATTTCGGGGGTATCTTGCGGTTTTGCGCAATCGTGTTGCAATGACCTATGCCTGTGCGATTGCGGGGATGATGGCGGTATTCTTTACCTATATCGCGGCCACACCGTTTCTTTATATGCAAACCTATGGCCTCTCGGTTGCGACTTATTCCATGCTGTTTGGTGCCGGGGCAGCGCTGGCAATGGTTGCAAACTATCTCAACATTGCGGCGGTGAAACGCTTTGGTTACCGGCAGGTTCTGCTGGTGCAGGGGATGCTTGTTATGGGGCTAGGAGTTATCGCTTTTGGCGGTGCCTTCGGTTTGTTTGGTCGTTGGGCAATATTTTTGCCCGGTCTGCTGTTCATGCCTTTTCTGCATGTTATCGGCGGTAATTCCCTGACCGGTGCGATGGACCAGTTCGAGCACAACAAAGGCATTGCTTCGGCGTTTCTGCTGGCCATGCGATTTGGAACCGGGGTAATTGCGGTGGCCATTGTCAGTGCTGTAGGCGGCGAAGTGGAAATCCGCTATGGCCTGATCTTGTTCGTGTTTGCAGCGATTTCCGGTATTGCGGCACAAATGGCTGTACGTTGGGATCTGGGGAACTGATATGGATGTAACAATTCGCGAATTGCGTGCCGCAGATATGGAATTGTGGCTGACAATGTATCGCCAGCTGTGGCCTCAACATTCTGACGCGCTGTTGAGCGCGGAGATGAAGCGGATATTTGCATCCTCCAAGCGCTCTGCCTATGTGGCCGAGGTTGCCCAAGGCGCCGTTGGTTTCGCAGAATACGCCTTGCGTGATTACGCCAACGGCTGTCATTCACAACCGGTACCTTTCCTTGAAGGAGTCTGGGTGTCTGACGACTATCGTTCCCGGGGCATTGCACGCGCATTAGTACAGTATCTCGAAAAAAAGGCCCGTATGGCAGGGTTTTCTGAATTTGGTTCAGATGTGGAACTTAACAATTACCCCTCACAATTGATGCATGAGCGACTGGGATTCGAACAAACAGAAAAAGTGATTTTCTATCGTAAGGTGCTGGATTAATGACGAAAGTTTACTATCGTCCGATCGCACAAACAGACCGATGCCGCCCCAAAGGTGCATTGCCCTTGGCTGGCGGGTGGTCTTGGTTCACCCATCTGGAACGCTTGCAGCGCGAAAGCAAAGGTGAAGTTGTGCCCGTTGTTGAGGTGCCAAATGACGTTCTGGACCGCCTGACTGCAGAACGTGCGCCGATATGTGGCTTGCCGATGGATGCGCCACGGATCATGGGTATATTGAATGCAACACCCGACAGCTTTTCGGATGGTGGCAAGCATGACAGTTTTGAAACTGCTGTTGCGCGTGGTTTGGCGATGGAGGGTAAGGGGGCGGATATCCTCGATATTGGTGGCGAGAGCACGAGGCCGGGGGCAGATTTCATTTCCGTTGAACAGGAAATCGCCCGCACAACACCCGTGATTCGCGCGTTGAAAAAGGCGAGTTTTGATCTACCAATTTCCATTGATACCCGCAAAGCCGAAGTTGCCCAAGCCGCATTAAACGGGGGGGCTGCGCTGTTCAACGATGTAACCGCCCTCAGCTTTGACGCAGATTCCGCGGCAGTGGCAGCCAACAGCAACGCCGCTGTTTGCCTGATGCACGCCAGTGGTGATCCAAAAACCATGCAGGACAATCCGGCATACGATGATGTCTTGCTGGATGTGTATGATTACTTGGAGCAGCGCATCGCCTTTGCCGAAAAGGCAGGTGTTGCCCACAACCGGATTATTGTTGATCCGGGAATCGGTTTTGGCAAAACGCTGGATCACAATCTGGCCCTGATGCGCGGCTTATCACTGTTTCACGGTCTTGGCTGTCCGGTTTTGCTCGGGGTTTCGCGCAAACGTTTCATTGGCGTGATCGCAAATGCGCGAGAAGCTGCCAATCGCGGTCCCGGCTCTGTTGCCCTTGGGCTGGAAGCCCTGCGTCAAGGGGTTCAGATACTTCGGGTTCATGATATAGATATGACAAAACAGGCAATCTCTTTGTGGCAAGCTACGCTCTAGAGAATACGAGGGCAGAAAATGGCAGACAGTTTATTCGGCACGGACGGGGTACGGGGCAGGGCGAACAGCTATCCGATGACCGCAAAAATGGCGCTGAAACTCGGCGAGGCTGCGGGCAAGTATTTTCGTAAAGATAATCGCGAACACCGGGTGGTGATCGGCAAGGATACGCGGCGTTCCAGCTATATGGTGGAATACGCAATGACCGGCGGGTTTACCTCGACCGGCATGAGTGTGTTTCTGCTGGGGCCGGTGCCAACGCCTGCGGTGGGGTTGCTGACGCGTTCCATGCGGGCCGATGTGGGGGTGATGATTTCGGCATCCCATAACCCGTATTATGACAATGGTATCAAGTTTTTCGGACCGGATGGTTATAAATTGTCGGATCAGGCTGAGGCCGAGATTGAAGAGTTGGTCAAAGGGGAAATCGAGCTGGCCGCGCCGGAAAACATAGGCGAGGCTACGCGGATTGACGATGCTCTTGGGCGCTACATGGAATTTGCCAAAACCGCCTTCCCGCGCAAGCGGATTTTGGAAGGGCTAAAGGTGGTTATCGACTGTGCTAACGGAGCGGCATATAAGGCCGCGCCTATTGTATTGTGGGAATTAGGCGCAGAGGTAATTCCTTTAGGAGTGTCTCCTAATGGCTTCAATATCAACGATAATTGTGGGTCAACCTATCCGCAGAAGGCAGCAGCAGCGGTGGTGGCACATGGTGCGGATGTTGGCATTTGCCTTGATGGCGATGCAGATCGGGTTATTCTGATTGATGAAAAAGGCGGCGTTGCAGATGGCGACCAGATCATGGGGCTGATTGCCATGCAATGGGCGCAGTCGGGCCAGTTGGCGCATGACACGCTGGTGGCGACTGTCATGTCCAATATGGGTTTGGAGAAGCACTTGCGCAGTCAGGGGCTAAACATGTTGCGCACCCAAGTGGGCGACCGGCATGTGGTTGCGGAAATGCGCCGCGGAGGGTTCAATCTGGGCGGCGAGCAATCTGGCCATATTGTGATGCGCGATTATGTGACAACGGGCGATGGCTTGATGGCAGGGTTGCAATTTCTTGGCGCTTTGGTGCGCAGCGGTAAACCTGCCAGCGAGCTGGGTCATGTTTTTGATCCCTACCCGCAAGTGTTGGAAAATATTACGCTTTCAGGTGGCCCCGATCCGATGGAAAATCGGGCCGTAATGCAGGCGATTGCTCAGGGAGAGGCTGATTTTGGCACCCAAGGGCGATTATTGATCCGCAAATCAGGCACCGAACCACTGTTGCGGGTGATGGGAGAATGCGAGGACGCCGGGTTGCTCAAGCAGGTTGTTGGAAACGTTAGTGATGCAGTGCGCGCCGCAGTATAAGGCGCGCACCATTCCCTTTACAGCAGGTCAGTGACCGCAACAGTCTGGTCAGCAAAAATCAGAAAGTCGATATCCATCAACCGGTCTTTACCTTCGTAAAAACCGTCTAGCCCACCCGAAGCGCTGTCCGTGATAATCAACCGGTCTACATCTTCGCCACGGCTTGAATTATGGAAGGTTTCCACCTCGATCTCGAAGTCCGCGAAATTACCGGCATAGACCACTCGGTCGTTTTTTGCGGTTCCCCCGTCTCCCCAGCTGTGGCCGTAAATATAGTCGTCCCCCAGACCACCATACATCAGGTCATTACCATCCTCGCCTTTGATTTCATCATCCCCTTCATCGCCATACAGAATGTCCGACTGGCTGCCGCCATCCAGATAATCATCGCCCAAACCACCAAACATCTTGTCACTGCCATCACGCCCATAAAGGTTGTCATCGCCACTGCCACCGAAAACAAAATCGTCGTTGCCACCGGCATAAAACACATCATTGCCATCGTTGCCGATTAACAAATCAGAAGCGTCGCCACCATCAAGCCGGTCTGCGGCTGGGCTGCCAAACTGGGCATCGAAAACAGCAATTGTGCCATCCTTGAAGCTGATAAAGCGTGTATCCGCAGCCACCTCAACAGATGAGCCATCAATTGACACAACCAGATCGCCGGCGCTGTCTTGTGCAAAGCTGTATTTGGCAAGGGATTTAGCAAAGTATTCAAACCCAACACGGGGCGTTCCATCGTCAATGTCACTGGCTACGAGTTGTTCATCGTAGACCGCAAAATTTGTAATCTCCCCGTCAAGACGGCTCCAGACAGAGCTGACGGTGCCGGGATCCGCGTTGGTTCCTGATCCTCCAATAATCAGTGCCTCGCTGTTATCAAGCCAGTTTTCGGTAATTTCGCGATCATAGGCCATGCGCACACCGTCAAGATACAGTTCCGCCCCATCGGCCCCGAAAGAGAGCGCAAAATCATAGGTCTGACCGGCCTTCACCGCATTCTCAATTTCCAGATAGAAGTTCTTGTCGCCGGATTGAATCCGCACGACAATGCCGCCTTTGTCCGTAACCCAAGCGGTCAAATGCCCGCCATCACCGAAATCTTTAGCGTCTTTGGAAAACAGCGCCTGCCAATCCTCGATTTTGTTCACATGAAAACTGAACATAATCGTTGCGGCCGCCAGTTGCAGGCTACCCTGTTTCTCAAACGCCAAATAACTAACTTCATCGGAGAGAAAATTGTGGCTGTCGGGCACTGTGAAAACCGGCGTGGCGCCACTGCCCAGTTCCAGATCATCACCTTTCACAAGTTTGCTCGGCGCTGTAATTTTGGCCCCTTCTGTTCCTTTTCGGACAGGTTTGATCGCCTCTTCCAGATCATCAATCGTCGTGATGATGCCGTAGGC
>JAHRVG010000087.1 GCA_019090795.1 Paracoccaceae bacterium
ACACTTCTAGCTTCGTCGGCAGCGTCAGATGTGTATAAGAGACAGCCCTTACAGCACACCCTCTGGCAGGAATCGCTCGATTTACAGGGTATTAACCCGAATCAGCCCGATCTGTCGGAAAAAGGCCCGATGCCACGCTGGTGTTGGGTTTTCGTTGTGAAAAAAGGTTCCGGCAAAACGGAACCGCAACCAGAGGATAAAGCGACTTGGCACGTATTGCTGGCGTTAACTTGCCCACACACAAACGGGTTCCAATTGCCCTGACATATATTACCGGTATCGGTAACACATCCGCGGAAAAAATTTGCGAAGGCGTTGCTATTGACCGCACCCGTCGCATTAATGAATTGTCCGATGCGGAAATTCTGAAAATTCGTGAATTCATCGACGCCAACTTTGACGTTGAAGGTGATCTGCGCCGTGAAACTTCCATGAACATCAAACGCCTGATGGATCTGGGTTGTTACCGTGGTCTGCGTCATCGTCGCGGCCTGCCTGTACGCGGCCAGCGTACCCACACAAATGCACGCACTCGCAAAGGCCCAGCCCGCGCGATTGCCGGCAAGAAGAAATAGGGGGCTGACCAATGGCACGTGAAAAAGTCAAAGTTAAACGCAAAGTTAAAAAGAATATCTCCACTGGTGTGGCGCATATTAATTCCAGCTTTAACAACACCAAGATTCTGATTGCAGATGCCCAAGGCAACGCAATCGCTTGGTCTTCTGCTGGCACCATGGGTTTCAAAGGCTCTCGTAAATCCACACCTTATGCGGCGCAAATGGCTGCTGAAGATGCGGGTAAGAAAGCACAAGAGCACGGCGTAAAAACGCTGGAAGTGGAAGTTCAAGGCCCCGGTGGCGGACGTGAAAGTGCATTGCGCGCTTTGGCTGCAATCGGCCTGAACGTCACATCTATCCGCGACGTGACCCCGATGGCCCACAATGGCTGTCGCCCACCGAAACGCCGCCGCGTATAACCGCCGCACCTGATTTTTTTGGGCCGTCCCTTCGGGGGCGGTTTACCGTTTGAAATACCCTCGGGCGTTCCCGACCAACCGGATCCGGTCGCGAACAAGAATGGAGGCACTATGATCCATAAGAATTGGCAAGAACTCATCCGTCCAACACAGTTGGAAATCAAACCGGGCAATGACCCCCTGCGCCAGGCGACTTGTATCGCCGAACCGCTGGAGCGTGGCTTTGGTTTGACACTCGGCAACGCGCTGCGCCGTGTTTTGCTGTCGTCCCTGCAGGGTGCGGCGATCACTTCGGTTCAGATTGATAACGTGCTGCACGAGTTTTCATCCGTGGCCGGTGTGCGTGAAGACGTAACCGACATGGTGCTGAACCTCAAAGGCGTGGCCGTGAACTGTGAAGCCGAAGGCACTAAGCGGGTTTCCTTGGCTGCCAAAGGTCCGGGTGTTGTTACAGCTGGTGACATCGCGGAAACCGCTGATATTCAGATCCTAAACAAAGACCACGTGATCTGTCACTTGGATGATGGCGCCTCCCTGTTCATGGAAATGACAGTGGAAACCGGCAAAGGCTATGTAGCCGCCGATAAAAACCGCCCCGAAGATGCGCCCATTGGTCTGATCCCGATTGACGCGCTGTTTTCGCCGGTTGTTAAGGTGTCTTACGATGTGCAGCCCACGCGTGAAGGCCAGGTGCTGGACTATGATAAGCTGACGTTGAAAATTGAAACCGACGGCTCGATCTCGCCCGAAGATGCGGTTGCCTATGCGGCGCGTATTCTGCAAGACCAGATGTCTGTATTCGTGAACTTCGATGAACCAGAATCTGCTTCTCGCCAAGACGAAGAAGACGAACTGGAATTCAATCCGTTGCTGCTTAAGAAAGTGGACGAATTGGAATTGTCTGTACGTTCGGCGAATTGCCTGAAAAACGACAACATCGTTTACATCGGTGATCTGATCCAGAAAACCGAAGCAGAAATGCTGCGCACGCCGAACTTTGGCCGCAAATCCTTGAACGAAATCAAGGAAGTGCTGACCGGAATGGGCTTGCATCTGGGTATGGACATTATTGACTGGCCACCAGAGAACATCGAAGAGCTGGCGAAGAAGTTCGAAGACCAGTTCTAAGAAATAGGGCGGTGCAGCCTATCTGCGCCGCCTAAAAATGCCCACAAGTGTGGGGAAGTGGGATGGTTTTCGGGAAGCGAAGAGTTATCCATTGGCAATACTGCCCAAGGAGCGCGAACCCCACGCAGGGTCGCCGGACAAAGTATAAATAAGGACTGAAATCATGCGTCACGCACGTGGATACCGCCGCCTGAACCGGACACACGAACACCGCAAAGCGCTGTTCGCCAACATGGCAGGCTCGCTCATTGAACATGAGCAAATCAAGACAACCCTGCCCAAAGCCAAAGAACTGCGTCCGATCGTTGAAAAACTGATCACGCTGGCTAAACGTGGTGATCTGCACGCCCGTCGTCAGGCCTCTGCCAAGCTGAAAGAGGAACAATACGTTTCCAAACTGTTTGACATCCTCGGCCCACGCTACAAAGAGCGCCAAGGTGGCTACATCCGTGTGATGAAAGCTGGCTTCCGCTATGGCGACATGGCGCCGATGGCGATCATCGAATTTGTGGATCGTGATTTGGATGCCAAAGGCGCTGGCGACAAAGCCCGTGTTGCAGAGGCAGAAGCTGCCACAGAAGAATAAATATCGTTCAATCGATACGCTTTAAACCCCGCAGGCTTGGCCTGCGGGGTTTTCTTTTGTGCGATGTATTGACTGTGGTAGGCGAATTTATGCGGCAGGTTTGCGTCCGTACACCAGCCGGGTCAGGCCGGGGATGGTTGGTTCATCCTTGATACCAACAAAGCCAACTTTGGCCATTTCATCTTGCAACCAACCCGCTGTTACGGAGTGGGCGTCGGGGGTAAAGGCCATATGTTGTAGTTGCCAAAGGGCGGCTAATACCGGCCCGCTGCGATCATCGCCAACCATAAAGTCATGCACCATTAGACGGCCTCCTGGCGCAAGATTGTCAAAGGCTTGTTGGATCAGTCGTGGCACATCATCACCTGGAATGCCGCTGAACAGATATGACATTAAAATGGCATCCTGCTGATCGGGCCACTGAACCGTCAAGGCATTGCCGGGAATGTAGCGCACCCGATTAGTCATCTGCGCATCGGTGATAAACTGCCAGCCAATTTCGCTGACATTTGGGAAATCAATAATTGTTGCGTCCAGATCGGGGTTGGCTTGCAGCAAGCGAATGCTCATCGCGCCAGTGCCTCCGCCCACATCCAACAGTGATTTTGCCCCCTCCAGATCGACCATGCGGGCAATGGTTTTACCTGGGCCGAGCGAACCCGCATGCTGTGCATTGCTATAAAGTGCCGCTTGTTCTGGGTCTGACATCCAATGTTGATAGCTATCCACCGCATCGGCACTGAGTGATCCATCCAGCACTTCGTTCAACTGTCCCAGAAAAGGATACATCTGCTCATTAATCTGGTAACGCAGATAGTCGCCAAATTGCTGTTTTGATGCGCTTGAGAGAAAGGTTTCTGCGCCTGGGGCATTGCTGTATTCGTCACCATCTCGCGCAACCAACCCGATGCTGTCCAGCGCTGTCATAAGGGTGGTTACTCGGTTAACGGGGGCACCCGTGGCATTTGACAAAGCTTCATTTGTTTTTGCCCCGTCTGATAAGTGGGTGAATACGTCCAGATGAAGGCCTGCAAACATTGCTTTTGAGGCCATAAAGCCAAAAGCAACAGTTGAAATTTCTTCGGCAGTATTGATTAACTGGGAGGTCATACAAATTGGGCTTTCTTCATTTTTCAGAGAGCCCGCAGCATAGTCTTTGCCTTCAGGTCATCAAGCGCTACCTTGCAAGAAGGCAAGAAAGCCAGATGTGTATTTTTAACGTTGCGTTCCGTCTAGAATGGTTCGGCGGCCATAATCACGGGCAGCAGAAAAAAAGCGACGCAAATTTGCACCTAAACAGGCATGGTTAATGGCTGTCCAGCCTTGTATGCCGATTTCTGTCGGTGAAAACTTCAACCGATATTTGTAGTTTCGCACTGAATTGGCAATGCAGCGAAATTATTGTGTGATAGATGTGATACATGGCTGACCTATTTGATAACAATGCAGAACCCAAAGATACGCGCCCCGCACCGCTAGCGGATCAATTGCGCCCGCGCAAACTTGATGAGGTGATTGGCCAGCAACATTTGCTGGGAACCGATGGCGCTCTGCGCGTAATGCTCGAGAGTGGCAATCTGTCATCGGTAATTTTCTGGGGGCCGCCCGGCGTGGGCAAAACCACACTGGCGAAATTGCTGGCGGATGAAACCGAAATGGAGTTTGTGCAAATAAGCGCAATATTTTCGGGTATGCCGGAGTTACGCAAGCTGTTTGAGGCGGCAAAGCTGCGCCGCCAAACCGGCCGAGGCACGCTGTTGTTTGTTGATGAAATCCACCGTTTCAACAAGGCGCAACAAGATGGGTTTCTACCCTACATGGAGGATGGCACCATTGTGCTGGTGGGGGCGACAACGGAAAACCCCTCTTTTGAGCTGAATGCCGCTGTTTTGTCGCGCGCGCAGGTGTTGGTACTGGAACGCCTGTCGCTGACGGATCTGGAGCTGATGGCGCAGCGGGCCGAAACTGTTTTGCAACGGCCCTTGCCGCTGAGTGCAGACGCGCGAGAGGCAGTTCTGGATATGGCGGACGGGGACGGGCGGGCATTACTCAATACGCTGGAACAGTGCTATTCGTGGAAACCCGGTAAGCAAGTAAAACTGGCGGAATTGTCCAAACGTCTGTCCAAACGGGCACCCAAATACGACAAATCCGGCGAAGAACATTACAATTTGATTTCCGCCCTTCATAAATCTGTGCGCGGATCTGATCCGGATGCGGCGGTTTATTGGTTGTGCCGGATGTTCACCGGCGGTGAAGATCCGCGGTATCTGGCGCGCCGCATTACCCGCATGGCGGTGGAGGATATCGGACTGGCTGATCCACAGGCGCAGGAGCTTTGTTTGCAGGCGTGGCAGACCTATGAGCGGCTTGGCAGCCCGGAGGGAGAGCTGGCGTTGGTGCAGGCGGTGATCTACCTCGCACTCGCGCCGAAATCGAATGCGTCCTATATGGCCTTTAAAGAGGGAATGAAGCATGCGCGCAAAACCGGTTCTTTGTCGCCACCCAAACATATTCTCAATGCGCCAACGCAGATGATGAAAGACCAGGGTTATGGTGCGGCCTATGAATATGATCACGACACAGAAGACGGGTTCTCGGGGCAAAATTATTTCCCCGATGATGTGGCGCGCGGGGTTTATTACCTGCCGGTCGAGCGTGGGTTTGAACGGGAACTGAAAAAACGTGTCGACTACTTCGCCAAGAAGCGCCGCAAATAGCGCGCCCTGACAGGGCTTGCGCAGTTCCTTGTGGATCAGGTAAACGCAGGCAAAGAATAAACCGTTTACAGGTTAGCCCATGCCCGTTTTGTTACAAGTTGCCCTAGGGGGTGCCCTTGGGGCGTTGTTGCGTTATTTGACTGTCCAAGGCAGTTTGCGGGCCTTTGGGCCGACGTTCCCCTATGGCACGATGATAGTGAATGTTGTCGGGTCTCTGATCATGGGGCTGGCAGCGGTTTATCTGATGGAACGGTTTGGCCACTCAAAGATTGCGCCCTTCGTTCTGACCGGGTGTTTGGGCGGATTTACCACGTTTTCGGCTTTCTCGCTGGATGTGATAACTCTGCTGGAAAAGGGCCGTTTGGCCAGCGCGACATTCTATCTGGCCGGATCTGTAGGTCTGTCCATAATTGCAGTATTAATCGGAGTTTTGATCATGCGGAGTATCCTGTCATGAGCGGTGTACAACATATCGAGGTCGTCGAGGATATGGCGGACCAGCGCCTTGATCGCTGGTTGAAACGCCTTTTCCCGCAAGTATCACAAGGGCGCATTGAGAAGATGTGCCGCAAGGGTGATATTCGTGTGGACAAGGGGCGGGTCAAAGCGAACACACGCCTGCTGGAAGGTCAGATCGTGCGGGTGCCGCCGATGCCGGAAGCCGGCACAAAGGCGCAGAAATCCGATGCCCTACGGGTTTCTGATGCGGATGCGGAAATGATCCAAGGCTGCGTGATTTACCGCGACGAGGATATGATTGTGCTCAACAAGCCTGCGGGTCTGCCGGTGCAGGGGGGATCTGGCCACACACGCCATGTGGACGGTTTGGCCGAGGCGCTTAAGTTTGGCAACGAGGACAAGCCTAAGCTGGTGCACCGGTTGGATAAAGACACCAGTGGTGTGCTGCTGTTGGCGCGCAATGGGCTGTCTCTTA
>JAHRVG010000088.1 GCA_019090795.1 Paracoccaceae bacterium
TGGCGCGGATACTGGGGCAGATGAAATACGGCACCAGCGTTGCGACCATCGGGTTGGCAGGCGGTGCGAAGCTGCCCGCAAACGTGATGCCCTTCATTCTGCGCGGCGTGAACCTGCTGGGCGTCGAGAGTGTAATGCAACCCTATGAAAACCGCCTGCGCGCGTGGCAACGCATTGGCACCGACCTGCCAATGGACAAACTGGAAGCGATGATTCAGACCGCCACGCTGGCCGATCTGCCTGGGCTGGGCGAGGATATCCTGAAAGGCAAGGTCAAGGGGCGTGTTGTGGTGGATGTGAACGCCTAAATCCAAAGGTCCACACCCGAGGCAATTCTAAAGGGGTCGATGTCTGAAAAGACATAACGCCCCCTTGCTATCGGCACTAAAATTATCCAACGTGAAACCTCGGGCCATACCTCCCGGGGTTTCTTTCATTTCAGGAGTCATCATGCAAATCGACACCCAATTCGTGCGCGCACAATTTCCGGCGTTTTCCGAGCCGTCCTTGCAGGGTCAGGCTTTCTTTGAAAATGCGGGGGGATCATATGTCTGCAAGCAGGTGATAGACCGCCTGACGCGGTTTTATCGCGAGCGCAAAATGCAGCCCTATTACCCGTCCAAGCCGTCAACGCTGGGCGGGCAGGAAATGGACGAGGCCCGCGAGCGGCTGGCGCAGATCATGGGGGTCAATACTGATGAGCTGAGCTTTGGCCCATCAACCACGCAAAACACTTACGTTTTATCGCAAGCGGTTGGGCAATGGCTAGAACCCGGCAATGCGATTATTGTAACCAATCAGGATCACGAGGCCAACACCGGCCCATGGCGACGCTTGGCCGATCTGGGAATCGAGGTCCGCGAATGGCAAATTGAGAAAGAGACCGGGCATTTGCCGCTTGAGGGGCTTGAAAACCTGCTGGACAGCAAGGTCAAGATGGTATGCTTCCCCCACTGTTCCAACGTGGTTGGTGAGATCAATCCGGTGCAGGATATCTGTGCGATCATCCGCGCCGCCGGTGCCTATTCCTGTGTCGATGGCGTCAGCTATGCGCCCCATGGAATCCCGAACGTGGATAAACTTGGGTCTGATATCTATTTGTTCTCTGCCTACAAGACCTATGGACCCCATCAGGGCGTTATGGCGATCCGCCGCGAGATTGGAAATATCCTGCCCAATCAGGGGCACTTTTTTAATGGCGATACACTTTACAAGCGTTTCACGCCGGCAGGGCCGGATCATGCGCAGGTGGCGGCAAGTGCGGGGATGGCGGATTACATTGATCTGCTCTACACCCATCATTTTTCGCCTAAAGCAACCGCTGTAGCCCGCGCAGAAGCGGTGCATGATCTGATGCGCACGCAAGAAATCAAACTGCTGCAACCGCTTCTGGATTACCTGTCGGAAAAGAATTCGGTGCGTTTGCTGGGGCCGCCAGAGGCCGAGATTAAAGCCCCTACGGTTGCAATCGTCGGACAAAAACCGGGAATGCAGCTGTCGCGCGAGCTGGCCGATCTGGGTGTCATGACAGGAGATGGGGATTTCTACGCCCTGCGCTGTATGCAAGCGCAAGGCGTTGATCTGAACCATGGCGCGCTGCGGCTGAGTTTTGTGCATTACACCACGCAAGACGAAGTAGACAAGCTGATCGGAGCGCTAGAACAGGTGTTATAAGCCAAACACTTGGCAGAACAAATCCCTTAGTCTAGGCTGAAAGTCAGGCTCCGGGGGCATTCAATGCAACGACTGACAACCACCAAAGGGCAAAATAACCTGCCGAAGTATTTCAGGCAGGCCTTTGCTGTGCTGCGTAACATCCGCCATGGCGCGCTTGAAATTGCGTTGCCCGATGGGCGGGTTTTTCGAGTAGAAGGCCCGGAACCCGGCCCGGTTGGGCACATAGATGTTGTCCGGCCCGAGGTTTTCACCCGATTGGTACGCGACGGGGATTTGGGGTTTTCTGATGCTTATCTGGAGGGGGACTGGACCTCGCCGGATTTGCAGACCTTTCTGGACGTGGTCCTCATGAACAATCAGGAAATCGCCAAAGGCTATCCCGGTTCCAGCCTGCTGCGCGCCTATGAACGCCTGCGCCACTGGATGAATACCAACACCCGCGCGCAAGCGCAAAAGAATATCGCTTACCACTATGATCTTGGAAATGATTTCTACGGGCTCTGGCTTGATGAAACCATGACCTACTCCTCGGCACTGTTCACCACTGGGCAAGAGGATTTGGCCAAAGCGCAAACCGCAAAATATGCCAGCCTGTGCGATGAAATGGGGATGAAAGAGGGCGATCACCTGCTGGAAATCGGCTGTGGCTGGGGCGGCTTTGCGGAATATGCGGCTGGTACACGCGGGGCTAAAATGACCTGCCTGACAATCTCGCAGGAACAGCATGATTTTGCCAAGGAACGTATGTTCAAAGCAGGGCTGGCCGGGCAGGTCGATATTGCAATGCGCGATTACCGCGATGAAACTGGCGAATATGACGGCATCGCCTCTATTGAGATGTTCGAGGCCGTAGGTGAGAAGTATTGGCCCACCTATTTTCAGGCGGTTCACGACTGCCTCAAACCGGGTGCAAATGCGACACTGCAGGTCATCACCATGGGGAATGAGCTGTACCCGAGATACCGAAAAACCGTGGATTTCATCCAAAAGCACATTTTTCCCGGGGGGATGCTGCCAAGCCCGGACGTATTACGCCACCAGATTGACATCTCGCCACTGGAATTTGTACGATCCAGAGAGTTCGGCGAAAGTTATTCACTAACACTGCGTCGCTGGCATGCAGTGTTCAACCAGAGATGGGGCGAAATCGCAGCCATGGGATTTGATGAAAAGTTCAGAAATATGTGGAACTACTACCTGACCTCATGTGCAGCAGGGTTTCATGCAGGGACAACCGACGTTACACAAGTCACAGTGCAACGTCGAAGTTAGGATAGAACAATGCCTACAGCAGCAAAACTGATCGCCGGAATGGGCTTGGCAATAACCGCTACGATTGCGGCGTATTATTTCATGCTGGATCAAGAAGATTACCGCATTGGCCCAAGTTTCGTTCTAGGCAATTTTTCGGTTGGTTTCTTTGTTGGCTGGTTTTCCCTCGGGCGCAATCCGGGGCATGGCAACTTCTCGGCAATTGCAAGTGGATTCCGTGCGCTGTTTTTACTGGTTATTGTCAGTTCAATGATTTTCTCGATGTTCCTTGCTTTCATCACCATGCAGCGTCAAACTTCTCGTGAGTTGATGGATTTACCAATTCTCTGGCTGGAAATCACTCTCAAGTATTCGGTTATGGCCATGACCAAAGAAGTAGTCATCACTTTGTTGATCGGTGGCTGCCTGACTGGCCTTGCGACTTATCAAGCCGGCAGGCGATGGAGCTGAAACGATTTATCCTTGTGTCAGCGCCGCTAAAGAGCTTTATGCCGTCGGCGAGGATAAATGGCACAAAATGGAAATTGGACGTTGAACGAGACAAAACGCTTACCGGTATTTATTTACGGAACACTTTTGGATTTAGAAATCAGGCAAACTGTCATAGGTGATAACCAAGCTGTCGCCGCAGAGTTGCCGGATCACTTGGTTTGCGCCATTCAGGGGCGTTTATTCCCTGCTCTGCAGTTTTCGCAGGGTAGCAAGGCAACCGGCCTGATCTTGCAGGATATATCAGCAGATCAAGAAGCGCGGTTGGACTTTTATCTCGACCCTGCCGTTTTCACGCGGTGTGATGCTGTTGTCATGTGCGGCGGGCAGATGGTTGACGTACAAATGCACATGCCCATTGCCGGAAAAATGCAGGCCTGTGGCGCTTGGGATTTGAACGCGTGGCTGCAGTCGTTGCAACCGGCCGCGCTTCATGCGGCAATCCAAATCATGCGCAGCTACAGCGTGGCAGGGCCTTATAACACACCGATCCATCATCGTGGCATTGAAATGCGCGCCCATTCGAGTGTACGTGCAGCGCGTCAAGACACACCGGTTCAGATACGCCGTGGGTTTGTGGCCGAGGACGTTCAGGACTTGGAGCGCAACCAACCCTATGCGGGGTATTTTGCCGTAGAGGATATGAAAATTCGCCATGCACGGTTTGATGGTGGCCAGTCGAACGTGCTGGAGCGGGCGGTTTATCTAGCAGCGGATGCGGTTACCGTTCTACCCTATGATCCAGTGACGGATCAGCTGCTTTTGGTAGAACAATTCCGCCCAGCATCTTATGCACGCAATGACCCGCATCCCTGGGTTCTGGAGCCAGTTGCCGGACGTTGCGACGCAAATGAGACCATAGAAGCAGTGGCCGAACGCGAAGTGATGGAGGAGGCTGGATTAACCCTGCGCCATCTGGAGAAGATCGGCAGCTACTATTCCTCTCCGGGATGCCTGACCGAATACCTTTATTCTTTTGTCGGCATCGTTGATCTGGCTGGGGTGCAAAGCCAAGTCCACGGACTGGAAAGCGAGGACGAGGATATTCTAACCCACGTCCTGCCCTTTGAGGTTGCGCTGGCCACCTTGCAAAGCGGCGAAGTGGATAATGGCCCGCTGTTGATCTCGCTGTTATGGTTGCAAATCAACAGATCACGATTGCAAAAGGTATGGGGCAGTGCTTGAAACCCACCCCGCGCGCGCGTAACAGTGTTGGGAAACATCATGACTGGGCCATTCCGATGAACGTATACCCCGATTTACCCCACACCGTTGGGCACACGCCAATGATCCGCCTGAACAAGGCTTCGGAACTGACGGGCTGCGAAATTCTTGGCAAGGCCGAGTTTCTGAACCCCGGGCAATCAATCAAAGACCGCGCGGCACTTGGTATCATCCAAGAGGCAATTACCGCAGGCACCCTGCGCCCCGGTGGCACCATCGTTGAAGGCACCGCGGGCAACACTGGCATCGGGCTGGCGCTGGTGGGAGCGGCGATGGGATTCAAAACTGTCATTGTGATCCCCGAAACACAGTCGCAGGAAAAGAAAGACATGATCCGGCTCGCAGGTGCCGAGTTGATCGAGGTTCCGGCCAAGCCTTACAAAGACCCCAACAATTTTGTGCGCTATTCAGAGCGGCTTGCGGCAGCGCTGGCGAAAACCGAACCCAACGGCGCGATCTGGGCTAACCAGTTTGACAACGTGGCCAATCGCAATGCCCACATCAACACCACCGCGCCGGAAATCTGGCAACAAACGGATGGCAAGGTTGACGGCTTTATTTGTTCGGTCGGCTCAGGCGGAACCCTTGCGGGCGTTGCCACCGGGCTGCAAGAGCGGAACAGAAATATCAAGATCGGTCTGGCTGATCCTGACGGTGCCGCGCTCTATCATTATTATGCCAATGGCACTTTAAAGGCCGAGGGTTCGTCGATCACCGAGGGGATCGGGCAGGGGCGCATCACTGCCAATCTGGAAGGGTTGAATGTGGATATGCCCTACAATATCCCTGACAGCGAAGCACTGCCGATGGTGTTTGATCTATTGCAACACGAAGGCCTGTGCGTTGGCGGCTCAACCGGTATCAACATCGCGGGCGCCATCCGGATGGCACAGGAAATGGGGCCGGGCCACACGATCGTGACCGTGCTGGCCGATTTTGGAACGCGCTATCATTCCAAATTATTCAACCCTGCATTCCTGAAGTCAAAGGGCCTGCCGGTACCGGAGTGGCTCGATTGTTCATCCGAGAATATACCTTCCGTCTTTGAATAGGCCCATCCTGCCCATGCGTTTTCTTCTTACAATCGCCTTTCTGGTTTTCTCTGCTTGCGCAAGCCTTGCACAAACGCCACCTGCCGACACCTTTGATCTCGACGCCTTTGCCGCCACCGCCATCCGCGCCGAAGAAGTGATCGAAAAGGGTGCCGCCTCTGATAGCGCACTGGAATCCCTGCGCGGACAGTTGTCGGCGTTCCGCTCCGCCGCATTAAAAGAACAACAAAAACATGCGGACCGGATCGCGACAATATCGGAACGCTTGGCAGCACTCGGGCCAGCACCGGAGAACGGTGTAACCGAGGCCGAGGACGTGTCTGCACTGCGGGGCGAATTGCATGAAGCCCTGAATGAAGCCAAAGCCCCCTCGGTGGCCGCTGATGAGGCCTATCGACGGGCAAACGGGCTGATCCGTGAAATTGATCTGCTGGTACGGGCGCGCACAGCAGAAGAGTTGCTGCATCTGGGGCCTTCCCCTCTCAATCCGGCACACTGGGCGCAGACGGCAAATGTATTGACAAGCTATGCTTCCTTGATCAGCAAAGAGGCCCTCGGGAACTGGGACAATGTCTCACGCAAAGTAGAACGGCTGGACAAGTTGCCGGTTGTGGCATTCATGTTTGCTTTGGGCTTGCTGCTGATGGTACGCGCCCGGCACTGGTCCCGCCAGTTTCTTGCCCTGATCAACAAGAATGCCTCTTTACGACTGTCAGCATTTTATAGTTTTTTAACCTCTTTGGCTCAGCTAATCCTGCCAATTATCGGGCTGGGATTGCTGGTTGGGGCAGTTGATCTGCTGGAATTATTTGATCTTCGGGGGCAGGTTTTGCTGAAGGCATGGGGGATTGCCGGTTTCTCGCTATATTTCGGCAGCTGGTTGTCGCGCAGCCTGCTGTTACCCATTGGCCGCCAACAGGCCTTTATCCATGTGGAACCTGCCCGCCAGACAGCTCTGCGATGGGTGGTGATCATTCTGGCGCTTGTTTTCGCGCTGAATTCCTTGGTGTACGCGTTAGATTCTGGCCATGATCTGCCAGAGCACGTATTGGCTGTAATGCGTTTTCCCCTGCTGTTGCTGGGAGGCTGGACACTGGTTCGACTGGGCAAGGAGATTGCCGAGGTTGCGCGTAACTCTGGGGGCTCGACAGACGCTAACCCCTTTCTGACGCGTGTTGGTGTTTTAATCGGCAGGTTCAGCATGGCAGCCGGGGTGCTTGGCCCGATCTTGTCTGCCATTGGCTATGGCCAAGCTGGCTCAAGGCTGATTTTTGCAACGGCTCTATCGCTGGTTCTGATCACAACTTTCTACATATTTTTTCGCCTGATCGGATTGCTCACGGGCCAAATAAGCCGCTCAGTGATTGCTGCCGGTTCGGAACCGGAACAAAAGCGTTATGGCGCATTGTTCCAGATCGCCCTCGGGTTTGCGTTTATTTGCCTTGCGATACCGTTGCTGGCGCTTATTTGGGGCGCAAGGGTAAGCGAGTTACAAGAAGTATGGCTGTACTTGCGCGAAGGTATGGTTCTGGGCGAAACACGGATTTCGATCACCGATTTCCTGACCTTTGTGTTGATCTTCTCGCTGGGGTACACCCTCACCCGTTTGCTGCAATCAGCACTACGCTCGATCGTTTTACCAAATACCAAACTGGATACAGGTGGGCAAAACGCGATTGTTACCGGCACAGGTTACGTCGGAATATTTCTGGCAGCCTTGGCCGCGATCAGCGCTACAGGGCTGGACCTCTCGAATCTGGCAATCGTGGCTGGTGCGCTTTCGGTCGGAATTGGGTTTGGTCTGCAAGCCATCGTGTCAAATTTTGTTTCCGGCATCATCCTGCTGATTGAACGCCCGATCAAAGAGGGCGATTGGATTGACGTCGGTAACTACTCTGGGATCGTTAAAAATATTTCGGTGCGTTCGACCATGATCCAGACCTTTGATCGGGCCACACTGATCATTCCCAACGCTGATCTGATCGCAACTACTGTGACCAATTGGACCCATAAATCCTTGTCAGGCCGTGTGAAGGTGGGTGTCGGCGTTTCCTATGACAGTGACCCGCGACAAGTGGAAGCAATCCTGCGTGAGATCGCCGAGGACCATCCGATGGTGCTGCGCGACCCGGCCCCGTCGGTTGTATTCATCGGCTTTGGCCCCGATAGCCTAGATTTCGAAATTCGCGCCATCCTGCGTGATATAAACTGGATGCTATCGGCAAGATCAGACATGAACTTCGAAATCATGCGCCGCTTTGCCGAGGCAGGCATCGAAATACCGTTTGCCCAGCGTGATATCAAATTGAAAAACATGGACGAACTGGCCGCAATACTGAAAGAAGCGCGTCAAGAATAGCGCCAAAGTTTACCATTTCCCGTCGGCATAGATAAAAAGCGCCCAATTGCTGAATTATTGCCGCTACACCCTTGATCTTGGTGCTCCCCCCTGTGTATAGAGCGACCTCAGTGGACAGGTGGCCGAGTGGTCGAAGGCGCACGCCTGGAAAGTGTGTAGGCGGGTGACCGTCTCCAGGGTTCGAATCCCTGTCTGTCCGCCA
>JAHRVG010000089.1 GCA_019090795.1 Paracoccaceae bacterium
CATCGACATCCTTGTCAACGCCTCACGTCAGGTACTGGCAACCGACCCGCTGGATCAAAAAGAAGACGGATTCGAATTGATGTTCCAGCAAAACGTGTTGGCCAACCTGCGTTTAACCCAGGCTGTTGCCAAGCGCATGATTAAACAGGCCGCCGACGAAGGCGAAGTGGCCGGAGCAATTGTGAACCTCAGCTCCATAGCCTCGGAGCGATCCCATCCCAAGTTAATGTCCTACTCCGTTGCTTGCGCCGCCTTGAACCAATTGACCCGATCACTGGCCGTTTCGCTGGCGAAAGAACGTATTCGTGTCAATGCGATAGCCATCGGTTCAGTGATGAGCGCCAGCTTGCAGGACCGCCTGAAAGGCGATCCTGAAACCCGTGCGGCGATGATTGGAATCACCCCTCTTGGGCGCATTGCCGATGCCGGTGAAATCGCTGAAGTCGCGCAATTCCTGTCGTCGGACAGTTCGGGGTTTATAACCGGGCAGATCATCACAGTTGACGGCGGACGCACGTTAATTGACCCGATGGATGCACCCGCACACTAGGTTTTTGACTGCAACATCCGCCCCAGCCTACGTCCACCAAGAATGTGAATGTGCAAATGCGGTACTTCCTGCACCCCGTCTGAACCAGTATTAGCAATCATGCGATACCCGTCGCCGCCAGCGCCAGGTTGCACCCCCAGCATTTCACACACTTTGCCAATAGCACGGGTGTAACCAACGATTTCCGCGTCACTGGCTGTATGCGCGAAATGGTCATAATTCACATATGGCCCTTTGGGAATAACCAGAACATGCTGCGGTGCCTGTGGCTGAATATCGCGAAACGCCAAAGCGTGTTCGGTTTCCAGCACCGTGTCGTTGGGAATTTCTCCGCGCAAAATTTTGGCGAAAATATTTTCGGTATCGTACGGGTTGTTCATCGGCTTCCTCAGTCAGCAAAAAGATGGGGGGTTTGGGCAATCTGGCGGGCTGTATCTTCGGGAATTTCCAGAAACGCCGCGATCTGCGCGGTATTTGTCTTTGGGTCATGACGATCCGAGATCGAAAAGAAGTTCGGGTAATTACGATCCCGCACCTGATTTCGTTCATAGGCGAAATCCATGCGGATGGGCGGCACAATGCGTTTCAGGGTATCTGCAGAGCTGTTTTCCCCGGCCAATCCCGTACGTATTGCGTGCCCTATCAGGTATTCCTCATCGAAGGTACAGGATATTTCCAACACGCGTGTCGTGCAATGGTCGGCATAGAAATCATCAAGCAGATCAATATCACCGGTATCGGCGCAGATAATCATCCGGTCTGTATCATTGTGGTCATATATCAACCGCATAACCGCCCGCCGGTGCTTGAGGCGCTTGGACAAGCTGTTCTCTATTCCCCCCAGATTGGGCATCGGCGTATCCAGTTCATTGAACAGATAGGCCACCCCGGTTATTCCGGTCAAATACTCTGCTACCTCAAGAAACCGCTTGGCCACGTGCCATTTTTTGCACATCAAAACCAGCACTTCGCGCTCGCGCCCGATCGAGCTTTCTTGCTCCCAGAAGCGGGTGGCAAAGCGGCGGCCAAAACGGCCTCTTTGGGTCAGGA
Source organism: Paracoccaceae bacterium (assembly GCA_019090795.1). Taxonomy (GTDB): domain Bacteria; phylum Pseudomonadota; class Alphaproteobacteria; order Rhodobacterales; family Rhodobacteraceae; genus Amylibacter. The sequence goes on from JAHRVG010000089.1 coordinate 1,601, forward strand.
AATGATAAAGCTTGCGGCCCTCATCGGTGATATTGAGATCCACATCGCCACCCGCATAGAGCTTGGACAGCATTTCCTTTAACTCCAGTGCTTGCGAAGAAATTTTTCGCGCAAACAACGAATCCTGCGCCAGCAGAAATTCATACTGGTCGTTAAAAAACGTCGCCGGCATGCCGTAATCCGAGAAAATCAGGAATGTCAGCGTACGATTGACCACCTCGTCCTTGGGAACCAAATGCAGCGCCAAAGTTTGAAAAAATGTCTCGTCTGGAATCCATGTGGTCGAAAAGAACCGTATGATATCAGGCCGTTCGCGGATGAATTTCAGGATCGCCTCTACGGTGCGCCGCCGCAGGCACCACCACTGCGACCCAATTTTAATCTCCAGATCAACGGGCACAGAGCGGCGGATCTTGAGGAATTTTTGCAGCCGGTAGGAATTGTAAAAAAGGGTTTTGTGGCTCCGCTCGTTAAACCAGTGCCGGTAAAATAACCGGTCCTCTTTCATGCCGGTCTTGATCCAGTCGGATTCAAAAAAGTCGTTGTGCTCTACAAAATCCTTGTCATTCTCATCAAGAAACCGATGTGCATAGCTGGCTGGTTTTATCGCCATGCAATCGCCCGACACCATATAAAAATGGGTCGCCTCTGGAAATGCGGCCTCGGCGGCGATCATCGCATTGAGCGAACCTTGCACCAGCGACCACTCTCCCCAGCCACATTTGACCCGTTTGGCAAAAACAACATTGGGGTTGGCTTGCAGCGCGTCATGGATTTGCTTGTATTCAGAGGCTTTTGCGCTGGCATCAAAGTGAATGGCAATGTAATCGCCAGCCGCCGTCAACCCCTCGGCCTGACGCACCACGGCCTCCGGATCTTTGTGACACAACAAAATATAGGCAATTTTCGCCATTTTCATCCTGCTCTGTTGTTTGCCCCATACACTATTGCAATGTTTATCTGGTATCCGCGTCGCTTGAAACAGTTTTTCTTGGCATAATTGCTGCAAAATTGTACATCTTGGGTAAAACAGAAATTGGCGGGATTAATCTGCCTGCAAGCAGGAGAATACTAATGGGCTTTCCCGGAACCTGGATGACCGAAAGCGAGAGCGTTCTATATCGGGTAATCCCAAAATGCGCCTGCTCCACCATCGGCCAAATCATGTTTTATTCCGATCACGGGCGTTTTTTTGAGGGTGATATTCACGACAGTACAGCCGGATTGCACAAATGGAATCAAGAAGAAAGCCAAGCCCCTATTACCGAGCGGGCACAGGCTCAGGATACCTATACATTTACCTGTGTGCGCAACCCCTACTCGCGGGTGTTGTCGTCGTTCTTTGACAAAATTTGCGGCATCCAGCGCAACGGCAAACGCTATCGTGGCAATCTGGTGCCCAACCTGATGCGCAAATACGGGGTCGAGGTTGAAGGTGATTTTGACCAGATCGCCTCGTTCCGCCGCTTCCTGCTATTTGCCCGCGACACCATCAAATACCGCCGCCCGATGGACCCGGACATCCACTGGTCAGCGGTGGCTGGTCATGCCTCGACACTGGTTAAAAACGGGGGGCGCTATAACAAGATTATCAGCACTGAAGATTTCCAGAACGGGATAAAAGACGTGCTGAAGAATATCGAGGTCAAGCACACGCTCGATATCGACAACATGCCGCGCTTTAACGAGAGTGAAGGCCACGGCCCGAAACGCGCGCATCCGATTGAGGATTATTTCGACGATCTGTCGATGCATCTGGTTTACGAGATTTATAAGCAGGATTTTGTGCTGTTCAAGTATGACGCACAAGATCCCAGCCGCAAAGCACCAGTGGCTGAGGTGGATCTGGATGAGGTGCACGCGAAGTTAGGGGATTCGTAGGCAAACTAGCGGCCTGTCGACATCAAGCCAATCGTAAGGTAAAAACAAAATCGAACAACCTACAGGCGATATTTGACGCTGATTTTGGTTACTTTGCCTCGCCAGTTCACGGCACAAAATTTATTTCCTTTTATAAAAGAGGAGTTTGGCACGTTTCAAAACGTGCCAAATCAAGTTGACTTTGACTTCAGTCGCGTGAATTTTGTTCTGCCATCAGGGGTCGCTTTTCTGAGCAACCTATCGCGGTTTCTTTTACGAAATGACAGCGATGTATTCTATTCCAATATGAATGTTCGAACTCAAGCTATACGTTTTATGGATGACGCATTATTTTTTGAACAGCACATGGGAAAAAAGCTCGATCCCAACAGTAGACCACGGAGAACAACAGTCCCACTTATTGAGATACAACGTTGCGAAAGCTCAGTCTGGTTGGAGACCCAGTTCCTCCCTTGGTTCTCTGACTGCTCAAACATTCCGTGGCATGATTTAGCAGAACTAAAAACATGCCTTTCAGAGTTATTCAACAATATCGAGGACCATACTAATTATGATGTCGGAAGTATTTTCGCCCAATGGTATCCGCAAAAAGAACGCGTAAAAATTGCGATCGCTGATTTCGGGGCTGGAATTCCTGAAACGGTTAGGACAAAATGTCCCGAACTGAACGACAACCAAGCAATGATAAGGGCCTTCGAAGATAGGTTCTCGGCCCAATCTACTCCGCGAAACAGAGGGGTTGGCCTTTACAATCTTTGGCAAAATGTTGTCCAGAACATGGGAGGCTGCGTGACGATTCATTCGGCGGGCGGTGCTGTTAAATTCGAAAACGTTGGGAATTGCTTAAGAACTGTGCCATATATACCTAATGGGTACTGCTCTGGCACCTTGATAGAACTTGAGTTTGATACTAGTTCCATCGAGATAACCGAAGGTGAGTCGGAGGATTTGATATGGTAATTGTCATTCAAAGTATCGTTGATGGCTGTGATACGAATGCGCAAGGCGCTATCGTGCAAACGATGCTGCGTAAATATCTTTCACAACAAGCCACCGTTACTTTAGATTTTTCAGGTGTGTTCAACGTTACATCGTCATTCGTGAACACTGCGTTTGTCGAATTACTAGGTAGCGGACTCATAAAACTCGCACCAAAGCCTGAAAGCGGCGAGTTTTATCATAGCAAGAAAGTTGCGTGATGTTTTTTCGTATCGGGTAGCGATCCTACGATATGATCGTTTGATGCGGCCAAAGAAGCGCTCCACGAGGTTGCGCTGCTTGTATGTTTCTGCGTCAAATTCCTTGGGTAATTTGCGATTCTTCTTGGATGGGATCACGGCCACCGCCCCGCGCTCCCAGATCATTTGTCTGATCCAATCTGCATCATAGGCTCGGTCGGCAAGTACTCTTTGGTTGGGTTGCACTGCGTCCAGCAAGATACGGCAAGGTGGTGCGTCGTGAGCTTCACCCGGTGTCAGCAAGAAACGTAACGGCAGGCCATTTTCATTCACAAGCGCATGAATTTTGGTAGTTAATCCGCCGCGTGAGCGGCCCATACATCGTAATGGATTGTTTTTTTAAGAGTGGCTGCCGCGTGATGAACCCGAACGCTGGAGCCATCTATCATGACCACATCTCCATCGTGTGCGTCGACAACCGCGTCCATAATCTGGTCCCAGATACCGGCATAGGCCCATCGGTTGAAGCGGTTATAAACGGTGGTATAGGGGCCATAACGATCGGGTAAATCTCGCCAAGGGCAACCCGTTCTTAAGGCATAGAAAATACCGTTGATAACACGACGGTCATCCACCCGTTTTACCCCTCGGCTCTTGTTTGGAAGGACGCATTTGGGGAACTGCCACTCCAATTCACTCATATCAAAACGTGACATATAATGCCCTCCAGCCTGTTTATTACTTAGTGAATCATAAATGCATGATCAGGTGAAGGAATTTATGGGTACACTACCTA
>JAHRVG010000090.1 GCA_019090795.1 Paracoccaceae bacterium
CCCAGTCAACAGTAACAGCGCCGGACTCGTCGTTTGCGAAAGATTTTTTGATATTGAACAGTTTCATTTTGTACCCTCCAAGGTAACATTTAGTTTCTGAAGAACCGGTTTGTTTTGATCCTGACAACCTCGTCCGCTGTCTGTTTCGCCGTTTCCATGGATGTAGTTATGCTTTTTAAATAGGGCGAGATTTGGACCGGATAACGTGAAGTTTTAAAAACCTGCTAATATTCACGGATGGTCAATATAAAAACAATAAAAACAATAATTTGGATGCCTGATAATTATTTATAAAACTTGAACTAACGGCAAAGAACAGCCCTGTGTGGCAAAAACGTCATAGTCTGGACACATAAATAGCTAGCTTTTTGGGGTGATTTTTGCGAATTTCACCAAAACAATAAGACCGAGCAGGTAAAATACAGGTAATGGTGGCGGCGAGAGCGCTTATTCTGGTGATTGCGGTCGGCTTTTGGGTCGGGCAGGCATCTGTGTGTAGTGCTGATGCCACGGGTGGCTTTACCTTTAAACGGGTAGCCGTGGGCAAGAGAGCGCTTGGAAAGCGGATCAATGTGCAGATCACGCCGAACGAAGACTATTATAAGAACCTGCATAAAGAGAAGAAGGCGCAGCCGAGCGCAGAGATTGACGTTGCAATAAAGCAAAAAGCGCCTGCCGACCTCAATGATTGGTTCTGGAGTGAGGTGTCGCCCGCAATGGATCAGGCGTCCTCAGGGCGGCTCAGCATTGCATTACAAAAAATGCAGAACAGTCCGGGGAAAATGGCGGCCCTTGCGCCCAACCTCGCACATTTTCAGAAGCTGGTGGATGCTTATGGCACCAACATATTGCTGGCCTCTTTGGGTAAGGAAGTATCGCCTGCCTTTGTATTGGCAGTAATAGGTGTGGAATCATCGGGTCGTAAGGAGGCCGTAAGCGATGCGGGGGCAGTTGGATTGATGCAGTTGATCCCGGCCACGGCAGAACGGTTTAATGTTTCCGACAGCACGGATGCCCAACAGAATATCAACGGCGGCACAGCCTATCTGGATTGGCTGCTCAAAGAATTCAAGCGTGACCCTTTGCTGGCCTTGGCTGGCTATAACGCAGGGGAAAATGCAGTCAAGAAACATGGCGGCGTGCCGCCCTTTGCAGAAACACGGGCCTATGTGCCCAAAGTAGTAGCCGCTTGGCAAGTCGCGCGTGCGCTTTGTATAACGCCGCCGACCTTTGTCACTGATGGCTGTGTCTTTAGATCCCGGGAAAAGAAATGACTAATAAACTACCGCTCGTTGTTGATATCGACGGGACCTTCTTGAAAACCGATATGTTGTTTGAGGGCTTTTGGCTGGCCATGGGTAAACACCCTTTGGAAACCATCAAAACCGCCTTTACCCATGTGGGTGATCGCGCGCGCCTGAAAGAGGAAATCACCCGTTTGGCCGAGATCAACGTGGAACTTTTGCCGGTGAATCCTGATATCGCCGAGTATATGGAGAAAGCCAAAGCGGACGGGCGCGAGGTGATTTTTGCCTCGGCCTCCAATCAGGTGCTTGTGGACCGGTTGGCGGAATACCACGGTATCGAAGGCGCGCATATGGGCTCGGACGAGACGGTCAATCTTTCGGGCAAACGCAAAGCGCAGGCTTTGAATGATCGCTATGGTGCGGGGAAATATGCCTATGCGGGGGATCAAAAGCTTGATCTCGATGTGTGGCGCTCGGCTGGTGAGGCCATTGTCGTAGGCCATCATCCGCGTCAAGTTAAACAATTGCTGAATGAGGGAATTGGCGTCGTACAGCTCAAGAAAACCTGGTCGCGCCGGTCTGCTGCCAAGGGCTTGCGCCCGCACCAATGGATTAAGAACGTACTGCTGTTCCTGCCGCTGATTGCCGCCCATAACCTTGACCCTATTGCGCTGGTTCGGGTTGTTCTGGCGATGGCGGCGTTTAGTGCCGCTGCGTCTTCTATCTATGTGGTGAATGATTTGCTGGATCTGGAAGCGGATCGTTTGCACCCCAAAAAGAAGTTCCGCCCGCTGGCCGCAGGCAATGTGCGTATTCCGGATGCGATGCTGATGAGCATTGCGCTGGGGCTGTTTGCGCTTGGGGTTGGTTTTCTGCTCAGTTGGGAAGTAATGGCGGTGGTGGCGCTCTATATGGTGCTATCACTGGCCTATTCGCTGAAGCTGAAGAAAATGCGTTGGGTGGATATCGCTGCGCTGGCCACGCTATATTCCCTGCGGGTGGTCGTTGGCGGGCTGGCCGCAGAGATCGTGGCGTCAGGCTGGATGATCGCCTTTATCTTTCCCACCTTTCTGGCGCTTGGCTGTGTGAAACGACTTACAGAGTTGGCACTGGCGAAAACCGATGGCAAGGTTCCCGGGCGGGGTTATACCCGCAACGACCGTGAAGACCTGCTGAATATGGCTGGCACCGGCGTTGTGTTCTCGCTGCTGGTGTTTCTGGTGTACTCCTTTAGCGCCACCGCTTTGCTGCTTTACACGGATATCTGGATGCTGCGTCTTGCCATTATCCCGCTAGCGCTCTGGCAAATCCGCATGGTGCTGTTGGGCTGGCAGGGCAAACAAGACTATGATCCGATTGTGTTCGCCATGACCGATAAAACCGGTCTCGCGATTATGGCGGTGATCGTGATGATCCTGTTCTATGCGTCCGGAACCATTGGTTCAGGTGGAAATCTATAATGCCTGCACCGCTGGTTTGTCAGACTAATAGGCCACTGCGGATGGCTCCCGCCATTTCCAATTGAATTGAAACTCAACTTGAAATGTTGGGGGGTGGCCTCGCTTAGCCCGGCAAAAGTATTGATGCGCCTCGCGCGGGGATATTTAGGCTACACCACCGGCACCACTCTGGCATTCCGAGTGGGCTAATTCCAGCGCCCGCCCGCTGATACCGGCGGCGCGTGAGTATTTACACCCGATCCGGCTCAAATCGGTCGCCCCCGGTGATATTGTAGTATTACGAATCCAGGGCAGTAGGGAAGCGCATTGCAGTATCTTAGTTCAAGACGGCAAATTGAGTTATGACTGAATCAGGTGTTTGAGGATTTGAAGGCTGGCGGCGTATCTGGTTGATTTGTGTTGCAAAGCATCAATCCAACCACAGGAGATACACCGCCATGGATACGAGTAACATTAATGATTTTGACAGTCGAGACGGGATTTCGGACGGACTGGCAGATTTGCTAAGAACAGGGGCGCAGCAATTGATAGCAAAAGCGGGTGAGGCCGAACTTGAGAGCTTTCTGGCGCAATATGGGGGTATCCGCACGGAGTGCAGTCATGCAGAAATCGTGCGCATTCCCAAGGTCCGCTCCAAGACCGGCACGCCCGTGACATTTCGATCTGCGCTTGTGCCGCCCTACATCCGTAAGACCAAATCACTGGAGGCCGCCCTGCCGTGGCTGTATCTGAAGGGCGTTTCCAGCGGTAAAATGGGGGCGGCTTTGAAGGTTCTTCTTGGACCGGATGCCAAGGGATTTTCGGCCAATACGGTGTCGCGTCTGAAACGGGAATGGGCCAGAGAGTATGAAGGCTGGCGTGAACAGCCGCTGGACAAAGAGCCCTGGATCTACATTTGGGCCGACGGCG
>JAHRVG010000091.1 GCA_019090795.1 Paracoccaceae bacterium
ATCAATCAACAATTTCCGTCATTTAATGTGGCTTTTTCTATATTTATGTTTTCTTTTGGAGCTTTCATCCATAAATTACCTTGGAATCCCAAAGTTGGAAATCAATTCAAATGCACGCCACCCCGCTTCGATCCAATCATCGAGAACAGGAAATCCTCAAGGAATTGCGTCTCTCGGGTGGGTCGTGCCGTGTTGGGGTTCTGGCAAAACGCTTGGGTGTTTCCGAGGAAACGGTGCGCCGCAACATCAAGGTTTTGCAGGCAAAATCGCTGGTTCGCAAGGTGCATGGTGGGGTGTTGCTGGCCAAAGATCTGACCCTGACGGAGCCACCGTTTCAGGCGAGAATGGACAAGAACGCATCGGCCAAACGCCTGTTGGCGGCACGTCTGGCGGAAATGATCTCCGACGGGGATTCGCTGTTTCTGGATATCGGCTCCTCCACCGCCTATGCCGCACAGGCGCTGCGCAATCATCGCAACCTTTATATCGTCACAAATTCGCTGACCGTTGCGGGCATTCTCGCGACCCGCAACAACAACCGGGTGTTTTTCGCGGGGGGTGAGCTGCGCAACCATGATGGCGGATCGTTCGGGCAAGATGCCCGCGCCTTTATCCGCCGTTTCAACGTGCAATACGCAGTGTTGTCAGTGGGGGCGATCAACGCGCAAATCGGCTTTATGTTGCACGACATTCAAGAGGCAGATCTGTCACAACAGGCGGCTGCGCGGGCCCAAACCTGTATTGTACTGGCAGACAGCAGTAAATTCGAGCGCCGTGCACCGATTGGCGTCGCGGATCAAAGCCGCATTGATATTCTGATTACCGAAAGCCAGCCCTCGGAGCCTATAATACAGATGCTGGCACGCAACGACATTTCGCTGGCTCTTGCCACTACCCAAAGCTGAAAGACAAACATGCAGACCTATTTGAATACCATTTTGAAAATCACTGCCGAGGCCGAGAAAATACCCAAACAGTATTTCCGCCAAGGGGTTGAAATCGACAATAAATCAGATGATAGCCCGGTAACGGTTGCCGACCGCAAGACCGAGGCGTTTATCCGCGCGGGAATTGCACAGCACTTCCCGGATCATTCGATTTTTGGCGAGGAATTCGCCCAAGTCGATAACGAGAGTGCGTACCGCTGGATCATTGACCCCATTGATGGAACGCGGTCGTTTATCTCGGGGATGCCGCTTTACGGGATGCTGATCGCGCTGTTGCAAGACGGTGATCCGGTGCTGGGAATGGTGCGTATGCCGGAACTGGGCGAGGTTTACACCGGCACTGCGGACGGTGCGTTTTTGAACGGCGATACGCGATTGCACACATCAGAAACGACCGCACTGGCAAAATCGATTTTGTATATCAACGAAGGTGAAAAGCTGCTCGCAGAGGTCCCAGAAACCTTTGCCAATCTGTGCAAATCCGGGCGCGAACACCGCCTGAGCTATGACTGTTATCCCCATGCTCTACTGGCAGCGGGGCACATTGATGCTTGTGTTGACTATGATTTGAAACCCTTCGATTTCCTGCCTCTGGTCGCAATTATCGAGGCCGCTGGCGGGGTGATAACCGACTGGCAAGGCGGCAAGCTGGGAATGCAATCAGGAGGGCGTGTTGTCAGTGCTGCAACAAAGGAACTGCACCGCGAATTGCTGGAGATATTGAATTAACGGGGGGCTAAATGGCTGATTGCGAACGCAGCTATGCAAGGGTTTCACGGGGCATTTATTTGGCGGCGACTTGGTAAGACACATTAAGCGAAAGAGCGTAGGGTTTTGAGTGCGCCATCCAGAGCCTCGGATTTCTCATCTTGCAAGGCGGCATCACGCAGGCGTTTGGCCCAGTCGGCAGCGTCTTTGCGTTCGGCAACCAGATTGATCCCCTCCAGCACCTTGTCAAATTTCGACTGGCCCCTAGAATGGGTATCGGAATAGCCTTTGATCAAGCGGCGACAGCGGATCAGTTCTACCGCCAAATCATAGCGTTTTTCCGCATGACCAAGGGCGGTTTCCAGCCAGCGGTTCATGTGCTCTACTTCCATAGCATGACGAAAGCTGCGCAACCGCCATTTGCGCATTCCCCCCAGTGTGTAGAGTTGCAAAAAGGCAAACAGTCCATTGGAACGCAAGCGGCGAGCCTTGTTGAACAGACGGTCGATACGGGCCATGGTTTTGGGGTTCTCGCTGCATTTTTGGCCAAAACCTGCGGGCAGCAGCCCCACGATTTCCGCGGCACGCGGGTGCATGAACTCGGTAACTTTCATAAGATTATCAGCGCCCGGTTTCATTTCGGCCTCAATCCGCACAAAGCGCGCGGCGCGGGTTTTCAGGCCAGCCACACGGATCAGATCATCGTAAGCCATAGCATTTGCGATGTGTTTAGCGGCCTCTTGGGTAAGCAGATAGTCCCGAGCAGCGGTGTCGTGTTGCAAGACCGCCTTGATCCGCGCAAGGTATTCACGCCCATAAGAAATGTCTTGAAAATCGACGGTTTTACGCAGACCCGCCATGAGGATTTCGCGCAAAGATGCAGGCAAGATTTCCAGTTCTGCAGCAAGATTTTGCCACTCCACAACCATGTGAGCGGGGCCGCGAGGATGAAGCTGGGGAGCAAGGTTTGTTGCTTCTTGTTCTGCTTCCTCTTGCAGGGCTTTGGCAAAGCCACAATCAAAGGCGAGCAGGCTTTTCTCCACACCTTTACCCGAGACCTGTATCGCCTGCTCAAAGGCATCGCGCGGGAAAGGTAGTGCGCCAGAACCGGCCAAAGCCCCGAACAGGCTGGCCGAGATCACCGAGCCGACACTCAGCGCGGTTTCCTCCATGTCGAACATGATCAGTTGCCGGGCGGCGATTTCGGCGGCGGCGGAAACTTCGCCTGCGTTGGCAATACCATCACCGGGTACCGATTTTTCCGACACCGCCAAGGCACGATGGGTTGAGGCGATCAGGGTTGTGCGGTCAGGGGTCACAAAACCGCGCAGGATGGCGCGGCCTGCTTCCATCCATTCGGCCGCGACGAGGATATCCACATCCCCCGCTGACGGCGCTTGCGAGAAAACTTGCATCCGGCCCTGCTGGGGCGCCATTTCAAGGTAATAGATCGTAGCACCCGTGCGTTGGGCCACACCTGCTACTGATGTAGCTTGCACCGCATAGCCACAGGCACGGGCGGTGGTTTCGACCCAGTTGGCCATGACGCCGCCGCCCTGTCCACCCACGGCCATAATCGCTAATTTGATAATTTGATCTGAGGTGTTCATGTCTGATCCTCCGCAAATTCAAGCTGCTTGTGCAGGCGACGATTTTGCAGCCAGCCGATGACTTTGGTCGTTACCCCCGCGCGCAAACGTTCAAATGCGCCCGCGTTATGCACCACTTCAACACGATAGAACGAGGGGCAGAGAATGGCAGCATCCGCCACCTCACCGCAGTTGCCGCACCCAACGCAAGTTTGATCAATATGGGCCACCGGGTCATCTCGCAGCGGATCTTTCAGATGTTTAAGGCTGAGAGAGGGACAACCTGACAAGCGAATACAAGCGTGATCACCGGTACAAATATCGCTGTCCACGCCAAAGCGCGGCACCTCTACGCGGCGGCCCTGTTGAATGGCATCAGTGCGCGCCGGTTTCTCGCGCCGCTGTTTGTTCAGCATACATTCCGACGAGGCCACGATCACTTTGGGTCCATCATAATCCGCACTCAGCGCCTCTTGTAGAACCGCGCGCACCTTGGTCACGTCATAGGTGTGGTCGATCTGGCGGATCCATTCCACCCCCACCCCCTTGAGCGCGGCAGCAATCGGGTGTTTGGTCGATTTGGAAGCATTGTCATTGGGCGAGGACAGCACATCTTGGCCGCCCGTAGCGGCGGAATAGAAATTATCGACAATCACCGTCACCGTATCGGATTTGTTGAACACCAGATTGCCGATTGAGGAGGACAGGCCGTTGTGCCAAAACCCGCCATCCCCAATGATCGAGATTGCCCGCTTTTCCCCGCCTCCGTCAAAGGCCGCATTCGAGGCAGGGCCAAGGCCATAGCCCATGGTAGAGCCACCGATTTCAAAGGGCGGCAGACTGGCGAATAAATGGCAGCCGATATCGCCAGAAATCTGGTGCTGGCCCCTTTCTTGTTCAACCAACTTAAGCGCCGCAAAAATCGGACGTTCAGGACAGCCGGTACAAAATCCGGGGGGGCGGATTGGCACGGTTTTCGAGAGGTCGGGAATGGGTGTTACCGGCGCATTTGGCGAACGCAAATTATCCGCCAACATATCCGGCGCTGCCTTGTGCAGGAAAGCCGTCAATCCCTGCAGCATTGCTTGCCCGGTGTATTCACCTGCCATCGGCAATACGTTTTTCCCATAGAGTTTCGTGCTATTCCCCGCGCGGTTCAACAGGGTCGCAAAGCCCTGTTCGATAAATTCCGGCTGGCCCTCTTCAACCACCAGAACCCCCGATTTGCCTTGGCAGAATGTCAGGAATTCGTCTTTCACCAAAGGATAGGTCACGTTCAGAACATACAGCGGCACATCGGTATCGCCAAAGCTATTGGCCAGCCCCAGCCGTTGCAGCGCGCGGATCACGTTGTTGTACATGCCCCCCTGCACTGCGATACCAATGGGGGCTTGAGGGGGGCCGAATTGTTCATTCAGGCCATTTTCAGTAATGTATTTTTCAGCCGCAGGCCAACGTTTGGTGATCTTGTCCTGCTCATGGATATAGGACATTGGCGGCAGAACCACGCGGCTGAAATCGCGGCGTGGGTTGACAAGGGCGTCTTTGACTGACAGCGCGGGGCGCATGTTATCGCGGGTTTCAAAGCTGCCGGTAACATGGCAGGAGCGTATCCGAACCATCAACATAACGGGGGTGTTGGAAGCCTCGGACAGCGCAAAGCCCTGCTCTACCATTTTGACAATCGAGGGCAGATTGGGGCGCGGGTCCAGCATCCAGAATTGCGATTTCATCGCAAAAGAATGGCTGCGTTCCTGCATGATCGAGGAACCTTCGCCGTAGTCCTCGCCCACAATAACCAACGCGCCACCAGTAACACCAGAGGACGACAGGTTGGCCAAAGCATCCGCCGCCACATTGACGCCAACCGGCCCTTTAAAGGTTACCGCACCCCGAATGGGATAATGGACAGAGGCCGCCAGCATCGCCGCCGCCGCCGCCTCGGAAGCATTTGCTTCAAAGCGCACATTAAGTTCGGTTAACAGGTCTTCGGCGTCTGCCAGCACGTCCATCAAGTGGCTGATCGGTGCGCCCTGATAACCGCCGACATACCCCACGCCGCATTCCAGCAAAGCCTTGGTGATCGCAAGAATGCCCTCGCCGGTAAAGGTCTCCCCTGCCCCTAATCGCAGGTGCTCCACTTCTTTCTTGAACGATCTTTCCGCCATTTTAGCTCCTAAAAATCATGCTTGCGGGTGTTGCCCAGCATTTTGTGCAAGGTGGTTACCAGCGCCTGACGTTCATCCGCAGAGATGCCAGTGAACATCTGCTCAACACTTTGGGATATACGCGGCCAGAGGTTTTCAAACAGGTCGCGCCCGGCATCCGTGATGTATATTCGCATGGCGCGATTGTCGTGCGGATCGGTTTCGCGCAATACCAGCTTGTCTTTGACCAATGCCTCCAACGCGCGCGACAGGGTAGATTGCTGCACCACCGCAAGCACAGATAATTCGCCGATCAACATGCCATCTTTCACCGCTAGAACCGCAAGGCAGCGCATTTTGGGGGTGCTCAGGCCAAGGGCGTTCATTTCCCCCTGAATAGTTTCGTTATAGCGCCCCATGATCCGGTTCATCAGATACGGCGGGAAGTTGTTCAACCCGAGTTCAGCCAGTGCGGTCGGTGGTTTGCAGTCAGATTTGTCGCTCATCCACCCCTCACCTGTTGAGTGTCTCAAATTTAGTTTCATTTGCATATATTATTTACAGGAAAAATCAAAATACGCAAGATAATTCGTATTTACAGTTTTCCACAAAAGAGGCCCCACCCTCGCCAAAAGGAGGCCGGTACTAAACCGGGACAAGATCAATATTGAAATTGCTGAAGTGAGACCGTACCGGAAGTTTCAGGCACGGCCCCAAGGCTTAAATAATCGCTTCAAACAGTGCTTTGGTATTTTCGGTGGTCATGGCTACTGGATTGCCGCCAACACTTGGATCTTTCAGCGCCATTTGGGTCAGCTCGTCCAAGCGGTCCGTGCCGACGCCCAATTCAGACAGCTTGTGCGGAATGTTCATCGAGTCATTAAATTCCTGCACAAAACCGCAAAATCCATCAAAACCGCCACTGATGCCCAGATAATTTGCTACGAGACCAAAGCGTTCGCGTATTTCGGGGGCGTTGAACTTCAGCACCTCTGGCATACAGACAGCATTGGTTGTGCCGTGGTGCGTATTGTAAACCGCGCCAATCGGATGGCTAAGCGCATGGATTGCACCCAGGCCTTTTTGGAACGCCGTTGCCCCCATCATCGCCGCAGACATCATATGGGCGCGGGCCTCAAGATCGCCGCCATCAGCGTAGGCGCGCGGCAGGTAATCTTTGACCAAACGCATCCCTTCCAGCGCGATGCCTTGGGACATGGGGTGGTAATGCGGGCTTGAATATGCCTCGACACAATGGGCAAAGGCATCAAGCCCGGTGCCAGCGGTGAAAAACTGCGGCATACCCACGGTGAGAACCGGATCACAGATAACAATTGAAGGCAGCACTTTGGGATGGAAAATGATCTTTTTCACATGCGTTACACTGTCGGTGATCACACTGGCGCGGCCCACTTCGGAACCTGTCCCAGCCGTTGTAGGCACCGCAATGATGGGTGCTATAACGTTCGGGTTGGCGCGGGTCCACCAATCGCCCACATCCTCAAAATCCCAGATCGGGCGGGTTTGCCCCGATTGAAACGCGATCATCTTGCCCAGATCCAGCGCGGAACCACCGCCAAAGGCGATCACGCCGTCATGGCCACCGGAACGAAATGCAATGATGCCCGCATCGAGGTTTTTCTCGTTCGGATTCGGGTCCACATCACAGAACATGGCCCGCCCCAGTCCTGCGGCTTCCATCAGATCAAGGGTGTAGGTGGTAATATCGAGGTTGGCGAGACCTTTGTCGGTGACCAACAGCGGGCGACCAATGCCAGCCGCCGCGCAAGCATCAGCTATTTCGGCAATGCGGCCTTCACCAAAACGGATCGAGGTCGGGTAGGAAAAGTTTCCGATAAGTTCCATAATTACTGTGCCTTTTTGAGGTGGTAGGATTTGGGGCGGGTGAGGTTGTGATAGCCGATGATCGACAACCCGCCGCCGCGTCCGGTTTGTTTGCAGCCGGTCCAGCACAGGCCCGGATCGAGGTAATCGGCACGGTTCATGAACACAGTGCCCGTTTCCAACTGATCGCCGATTGTTTGCGCGCGGTCAACATCTTTGGTCCACAGCGACGCCGTGAGGCCAAAGTCGCTGTCGTTCATCAAGGCGATCGCCTCGTCGTCGTCCTGAACTTTCATAATGCCGACAACAGGGCCGAAACTCTCGTCCCGCATCACCCGCATTTTATGGGTCACATCCACCAGAATTTGCGGCATCAGATAAGCCCCACCGTCATCTTGGGGAAACAACGCTGGATCAATCAGTGCGGTTGCACCTTGGGCAATTGCCTCAGCAGTTTGGTCGCGCACTTCTTGCGCGAACCTTTTGTGGGCCATGGGGCCAAGGGTGGTTGCCTCCTCCAGCGGATTGCCCAGCTTGTAGCCGTTCACAATCGCCACAGCTTTTTCAACGAAAGCGTCGAACAGCGACTCGACTACGTAAATCCGCTCGATCCCGCAACAACATTGGCCGGAATTGAACATCGCACCGTCGATCAGCGTATCAACAGCAGCGTCGAGATCGGCGTCCTCCATCACGTAACCGGGGTCTTTGCCGCCCAGTTCCAGACCAACACCGGTGAATGTACCAGCCGCCGCCCGTTCAATGGTTTTCCCCCCGCCCACAGAGCCGGTGAAATTGACAAAAGCAAAGGACTTCGCCGCGATCAGGGCAGAGGTTGTATCATGGTCCAGAAACACATTCTGGAACACATCGGCAGGAATGCCCACAGCGGTGAATGCCTGCGCCAAACGCTCCCCAACCAGCGGGGTTTGGCTGGCGTGTTTCAGCATCACCGCATTGCCTGCGATCAGCGCCGGCGCAACCGTGTTGATCGCGGTCATATAGGGATAATTCCACGGGGCAACCACCAAAACAACGCCATGGGGCACCCGCTTGATGTAGCGTTTAAACTGGTCGTCCTCAGCCACATCGACATTCGCCAGTGCTGTTTCAGCAATTTCTGCCATGTAACTCGCGCGCTCATTAAAGCCGCCAAATTCGCCGCCGTACCGCACGGGGCGGCCCATTTGATGGGCCAGTTCCAGAACAATTTCATCGTTCATTTCGCCAATGGCAGCAACGCCCCGCATCACCAGCGCGATCCGTTCGCTCAAAGGGCGCGCGGCCCAATCGGCCTGAGCGGCACTGGCGCGAGCAACGGCAGCGCTGGCTTGTTGGGGCGTAAGGATTGGCCGCTCGACGTAAAGGGATCCGTCAATCGGGGAGGTGCATTTGATGGTATTTGTCATGGTCAAGCTCTTTCAAAGCCACGGGCGATTTCATAATCCGTAACAACGGCGTCGAATTCCTCAATCTCCCAATCGGCAGCACGGGAATAGTGGTCGACCACATCATCGCCCAGCGCGGTGCGCAAAAAGGCCGAGCCGCGCAGGGTTACGGCTGCCTCGCGCAAGGTTGCGGGGATTTCGGCAGCATCTTTGGCGGCGTAAACATCACCTGTCGTGGGGGGCTGCAATTCCAGCTTGTCCTCGATGCCCTTGATGCCCGCCGCCAGCATAACAGCCTGTGCCAGATACGGGTTCATGTCCGAACCGGGGATCCGGCATTCCACCCGCACCGACTTGCTGCCAGCACCACAGAGACGGAAACCGGCAGTACGATTGTCAACCGACCACACGGTTTTGGTCGGGGCAAAAGTTCCCTTCATGAAACGTTTGTAACTGTTGATGTAGGGGGCCAGAAAATAGGTGTATTCCGGTGCATATTTGATCATGCCTGCCATGTAATGGCGCATGGTATCCGTCATTGTGAGCGCATCGTCCGGATCATAAAACGCAGGCTTACCGTCTTTGGTCCAGAGCGATTGATGCACATGCGAAGAACTGCCGACACGGTCCTTGTGCCACTTGGGCAAAAAGCTGACAGCGTGTCCCTGTTGCCAGGCAATTTCCTTGGTCGCGTGTTTGGCGATCGAGTGGTAATCAGCGCAATCAAGTGCCGGGGAATAGCGGATGTTCAACTCTTCCTGCCCCGCCTCTGCCTCGCCTTTGCTGCTCTCGATGGGCAGGCCCGCGTTGTACAGATGGTTGCGCAGCGGGCGCATGATGTGTTCTTCTTTGGTGGTTTGCAGGATGTGGTAATCCTCGTTGTACGCCGAAATCGGAGCCAGATCGCTAAAGCCGGTCTTGCGGATTTCATCAAAGCTTTTCTCAAAAATAAAGAACTCCAGCTCGGTCGCCATGGTGGCGCTAAAGCCGAGCGCATCCAGACGCGCGATTTGCCGCTTCAGAACTGCGCGCGGCGAATGAGGCACATCCTTGTGAGTGTGGTGATCCAGCACATCGCACAGCACCATTGCCGTGCCTTCAAGCCAAGGGACCGGGCGCAGTGTGGCAAGATCCGGCTTCATCACATAATCGCCGTAACCGCTCTCCCAGCTAGTAGAAACATAGCCCTCGGGAGTGGCCATTTCGAGGTCCGTGGCCAGCAGGTAATTACAGCAATGGGTTTCCTCCCACGCGCTGTCGATAAAATTCTGCGCATGAAAACGCTTGCCCATCAGGCGGCCCTGCATGTCAACAATACAGGCCAGCACCGTGTCAATCCGGCCTTTGGAAACCAGTTTTTTCAGTCTTTCAAATGTCATAGCTTTGGGCATGGGCAGGATACCTTATCCTAGAGGGTTTCGTGACGCAGCCCCAGACACTGTCCGGGGCCGCACCGTTGTTATTCCCCGCGATTTGCGGGGCATCAGACCATTAGCCGTAGCGGTACGGGCGGCCCGCTTTGACCATATCGGCGTTGTATTTCTTGAAGATGTCCACAACTCGGCGTTTCACATCGGATTCTGCCGCAATTTCTTCCCAGAACTCTTGCGCCGCGCTTTCAACAGTTGCCCATTCGTCATCTGGAATGGTTGTCAGCTCCATCTTCGGCCCGTTGACACGCAAGGATGCTTCGCCACCCCAATACCACCACTGACGATAGTAATGCGACTGATCACAGCAAACGCGGAACAGGGTTTGCAGATCTTCTGGCAGCTCGTTCCAGCGGTCCATATTGGCAAAAAACGATCCCGCCCAAGCGCCGGAAATGTTGTTGGTCAGGAAATAGTTGGTCACGTCGGCCCAGCCAACAGTGTAATCCTCGGTGATGCCGGACCATGCGATGCCGTCCAGCTCTCCGGTTTGCACGGCAACCTCGATGTCTTCCCAAGGCAGGGTCACAGGGACAACGCCAAACTGGGTCAGGAAACGACCAGCCGTCGGGAAGGTAAACACGCGTTTACCTTTGAGATCGGCAAGCGAGCGGATCGGGTCTTTGGTGGCAAAATGGCAAGGATCCCAGGAACCGGCGCTGATGTGTTTCACGCCTACTTTGGAATACTCTTCGTCCCAGATTTCATTCAGGCCATATTGGTTGAACAGCACCGGTACATCCAGCGAGTAGCGCGAGCCAAACGGGAAATAACCTCCGAAAACGGTGACTTCGGTGGGCGAGGCCATTGAATCGTCATCCGATTGCACCGCGTCAATTGTGCCTTTTTGCATGGCGCGGAACAGCTCGCTGGTGGGGACCAGTTGGTCGCCATAGAACAGCTCGATCTGCATCCGATCACCCGCAATTTTGTTGAACATCTCGATTGCGGGGGTGATTACATGTGCAGCCAAAGATGAACCTGCATAGGTCTGCATCCGCCATTTGATGGTCGATTGCGCCAGTGCAGGCGTTGCTAATGCGGCAGGCCCGGCAAGGGCTGCTGAGGTGATGAACTTACGTCTTGTTGTCATGTCTTCTCTCCAGGTTGGTTGATTAACTTATTGCTCGGGCGAGACCTGCCCTTATGCTCTTTGCAGAGTTCTGTTTATTTTCCATAGACATATTCCGGTAGCCACATGGCAATTTGCGGGAACAACATGATCAGCGCCAGCGCTGCTATCATGATAAACACAAACGGGATGATTGAGGCATAAATATCTCGCAGACCGATTTCGGGCGGTGCCATGGCCCGCATTAAAAACAGATTATAGCCAAAGGGCGGCGTCATATAGGCGATCTGCGTAGTGATGGTGTAAAGCACTCCGTACCAGATCAAATCAAAGCCAAGCGCACCGACAAGGGGCACATACAACGGGGCAACAATCACCAGCATCGCGGTGTCATCCAGAAACGTTCCCATGATCAGGAAACTTAACTGCATCAGGATCAGGATCATCCACGGGTTCAGGCCCAACTGGTCCGTAAACAGATGGTCAATCGCCTTGACCGCACCAAGGCCATCAAACACCGCACCAAAGCTGAGTGCCGCGAGGATAATCCACATGAACATACAGGAAATCGCCAGCGTCATGCGCACGGTGGTTTCCAGCACCACACGGTTCATCCGCCCCTTAAACACCGCCGCCATAAAGGCGGTCATCGCACCAATGGCAGAGCTTTCAACCAACGAGGTCCAGCCATTCACAAAAGGGATCATCATTGCAGCGAAAATCATCAAGGGCAGCATTCCGGCCCGCAGCAAGCGCAGCTTTTCGGCCATCGGCACGTTGCGCTCGGATTCCGGTAATGTGGGGCCAAGGGCGGGGTTAATCTTGCAGCGAATATAGATATAGAGGATGAACATCCCCGCCATCATCAACCCCGGAAACAGACCCGCCAGCCACAATTGCCCCACCGGTTGGCGCGCGATCATCGCATACAGCACCAGCACAACCGAGGGCGGCACCAGGATTCCGAGCGATGAACCCGCCTGTATCACCCCCGTGACCATCCTTTTATCGTAATTTCGCTTTAGCAGCTCTGGCAGCGCAATCGTCGCGCCAATCGCCATGCCGGCCACAGACAACCCGTTCATGGCGGACACAAGCACCATCAACAGGATCGTCCCCATCGCCAGCCCACCGTTGATCGGCCCCATCCAGACGTGGAACATCTTGTAGAGATCATCGGCGATTTTGCTTTCGGACAGCACGTAACCCATGAAAATAAACATCGGCAGGGTCAGCAGCGGATACCATTTCATCAGCTTCATCGCGGCGGTGAAAGGCAGGTCAGACCCGCCCGTCCCCCACAACGTCAGTGCCGCTATCGCGCCCACAGCGCCAATCGCGCCAAACACCCGCTGGCCGGTGAACAGCATCAGCATCAACGAGCTGAACATCAGCAGACCTATCATTTCATAGGACATCAGAGTTCCTCGCCGCGAATTGTTGCAATGTCTTTGATCAGCTCTGCAATTGCTTGCAACAGCATCAGGAAAATTCCGATGATCATGATCAGTTTGATCGGCCACAGGTAGGGCCGCCACGCGGTGGGGGAGCGTTCCAGACGGCCAATCACCTCAGCCGCGGCATCAGGGCCGCCTGTGAAAAATGCAGTGATCAGGTTGCCGAAGAACTCAAAAGTGCCAACATTGTAGGGTGCGCCCAGCGAATAGGCGGTCGAATTCAACCCGCCATACAGCAACACACCGAGGTAAACCAACAGGAACCCCACGGTAATCGCATCCATCTGCGCCTTTTTGCGGTCGCTCCATTCGCCGTAAAACAGATCCATCCGCACGTTTGATCCCAACTGGATCGAATAGGGACCGCCCAGCATGTAATAGGCAACCATGGAAAACTGCGCCACTTCCAGCGTCCAGAGCGAGGGATCAAAAAAGGTTTTGGATACCGAGGACCAGAGCAACACCCCCACCATAGCAAAGATGCCGTACATAACAATCCGGCCCAAACGATAGTTGATGGCGTCCACAAAACGCACAAACCCGCGTGCAAAGGTTATCATTGCCCCTCCCCTGCCATCCGCACCGGGGTGCCAGTTTGCGCAAGGGCTGCTTTGATCAATCCGGCCAGCATGGTGGCGATTTCCTTTTGGGCCGTGCCGTCTGCTATCAGGTCGTTGCGCACTTCTATCATCACATTCATTAACCCGTTTGGCAGGCCATGTCGTTGCAACGTGTAGGTTACGCCGTCTTGCGGCCCATAGGGTTCATTGCGCAGCATCCGCAAGTCAGAGTGATCCGGTGCAAGCGCTAACATGGCATCCGCCAGTCTTTTATCCGTGTCATGCAAAATGCCCACCTCAACCGCGCGATCCGCCCCCAAAAAGGTCTTGGTAAAGCTGTGGATGGTGACCAGAACAGGGGGTTGGGCTGCGGTGGCAATGGCCTCAGTCAGCTTTGCGGTGAAAGGCAGATAGATCTGCTCTACGCGATGCTGGCGTTGTTGATCCGTCAGGTTTTGATTGCCCGTTATCTCGGTGTCTTCGCTTTTAAGCGGCATCGCACCAGCCGCGCTTGGCGGGCGGTTGCAATCATAAATCAGACGGGAAACCGTTCCGGCAACCAGCGGTGACGCGAGCAATTCACTAAGGTGTCGCGCAACGGCCAATGCGCCGGGATCCCACGCGATGTGGCTTTCGCGCGCCGCATCCGACAGGCCCAGATCGCCAAACTGGGGCGGGATATTGCGCGAGGCGTGCTCACACACCAACAGAAACGGCCCCGCCGCCGCGCTGTTCAGCACCTCGACCGGCGCTTGGCCGATGCCTTGAATGGTTTTATTTTGCGGTGTCACCCGACTCCCCCACGCGTTTTGTTCGAAACTCTTCACATTGAAGTGGTCTGTCAATAGATTTTCTTTGCAAGTGACTTCAAACCTTGAGTTAGAGTTGTTAGCCTATACAAAAGGAGAGCCGATTTGACCGAGCCAACCGAGACCATCGCCGAGAGATTGCAGCGTTTTCTGGATAAGCTGACACGGGCTGAGCGCCAGTTGGCAGCCTCCATTCTGGAGAATTATCCGGTGTCGGGCCTTGGCACGATCACTACAGTTGCCGAGAATGCAAAGGTTTCGACCCCTACCGTGGCGCGGATGGTTCAAAAACTGGGCTACAAAGGCTTTCCGCAGTTTCAGGCCGAGTTGCGCCGCGAACTACAGGCCAAGATTTCCGGCCCTATTGCCAAGCATGACACATGGGCCGGTCGCGCACCGGAGCGCCATATCCTGAACCGTTTTACCGAGGCCGTAATCGGCAATATCCGCCAGTCACTGGCGCAGATTGATCCGGCGGATTTTGATTCCGCCTGCGCCCTGCTGGCTGACCCGAAACGGCGGGTTTACGTTGTTGGCGGCAGAATTACCCGTGCCCTTGCAGACTATTTTTTCCTCCATATGCAGGTATTGCGCGCAGACGTAACGCATATTCAATCCATCTCGAACGCGTGGCCGCACTATCTGCTGGATATGGAACCGGGCGATGTGGTGGTTATCTTTGATGTGCGGCGCTATGAAAATGGCACGTTGAAGCTGGCAGAAATGGCGGCAGAACGGGGCGGCAAGATCATTCTGTTCACCGATCAGTGGCGCTCGCCGGTATCTAAATATTCCGATTACAATTTCTGCAGCCGGATTATTGTTCCCTCTGCCTGGGATTCCTCGGTTACTCACATGCTGCTGCTGGAAACCGTCATTGCCGACGTTCAGGAACGCACCTGGCCTGAGACCCGCCAAAGGATGGAGAGGCTGGAAGACATGTTTGACCGCACCAAGTTTTTCAGAAAATTCACCTAGCTTACGCTTGTTAAGTGTATTTATTTATCTTACGGTAAATTTTTTTCATATTTTCAAAATACCGGAGCCCCGTTATGAATGAAGTAACCCGTGCCGCAAACCATATCCAATCCTTGGCAGGCACCGAAAAGCCGGCCATGGCCATCGTGCTTGGTTCGGGTCTTGGCGATCTTGCGGCACAGATTTCCGATCCGGTCGAAATCCCTTTTGACCAATTGGAAGGCTTTCCGGTTTCCGGTGTTTCCGGCCATTGCGGCGCCGTGATTTGCGGCTATCTGGGCGGGGCGCGGGTTATGCTGTTGTCTGGGCGGGTGCATTATTACGAACAAGGTGACGCCAGTGCGATGCGGGCACCCATTGCAACGCTGGCGGAATTGGACTGTCCCGTGCTGACGCTCTCGAATGCTGCCGGTTCAACCCGGCAGGACATGGCGCCTGGCAGTTTGATGGCGATCAATGATCACATTGACTGGTCCGGCCGCAATCCTTTGATTGGCGCTCAGGGCGACCAGCGCTTTGTCGATATGAAGGATGCTTATGATCCCGCGCTCAGGGCGCGTTTGCAACTAATTTCCGAGGATCAGGGCCACGATTTGCAGAGCGGCGTTTATGCGTGGTTCTCTGGTCCCTCTTTTGAAACCCCCGCCGAAATCCGCATGATCCGGATGCTGGGCGCGGATGCTGTGGGCATGTCCACGGTGCCTGAAACCATCCTCGCGCGCTATCACGGGATGAAAGTTGTGGCCGTTTCCGCGATCACCAATTATGCGGCGGGCATGTCAAATGAGTCCCTGAGCCACTCCCATACCAAAACCCAAGCAGACAAGCTGAAACCCCGTTTCATCCGGCTGATCACGGGATTTGCCGGAAGTTTCGCCTGATGCTGGTGCAAGAGGTCATCCGCCGCAAACGCGACGGGCTGGTGTTAAGCCCTGCAGAAATCGGCTTTGTGGTCAAAGGCATCACCGATGGTACGATGAGCGAAGGGCAATTGGCGGCTTTTGCGATGGCGGTCTATTTCAAAGGGATGACGCTGGACGAGCGGGTCAGCCTGACCACCGCGATGCGCAATTCCGGCGATGTGCTGGCTTGGCAAGGTGAAGACCGCCCGGTCGTCGATAAACATTCAACCGGGGGGATTGGCGATAATGTTTCCCTGATGCTGGCTCCTGCCCTTACGGCTTGTGGTGCCGCGGTGCCGATGATTTCGGGGCGCGG
>JAHRVG010000092.1 GCA_019090795.1 Paracoccaceae bacterium
GCGTCAGATGTGTATAAGAGACAGGAGGTGGATTCCTTAACCCATGCATTAGAGACCACTTGCTTCCCGTTGATCTGCCCGCCCTGGGCAAACAGCAACCCAAAACGGGCGTAATCGCGGGTGGTCATGTTCAGCCCACCCAGCACAAACGGTTCATTGAA
Organism: Paracoccaceae bacterium; assembly: GCA_019090795.1. GTDB lineage: Bacteria > Pseudomonadota > Alphaproteobacteria > Rhodobacterales > Rhodobacteraceae > Amylibacter. The sequence continues at coordinate 162 of JAHRVG010000092.1, forward strand.
GCTGTCGGTCAGGTAATAAGGGGCGACTTCCAGTCCCAGCGGGTCAAATACCAACTCACGCACCAGATCATCTGTGCGCTGCCCGGTTACCGCGCGGATCACCATGCCCAGCACATGTGTATCAATGGAAACATAGTGGTTGTATTGGCCCGGTGTGTATTCCTGCTCAACCATATCGGCGGCAAATTGGTCCATCGAGCCCCCCACCGCCAGCACCCGCCCCATGCGATTAATGTCGGAATGGTAATCCAGATAATCCTCATTGAATTTCACGCCGCTGGCCATGTTCAAAACATTGCGCAAGGTCGCGTTGGCATAGGCAGAATTGCGCAGTTGCGGAACAATATCACCGATGCGGGTGGCGAAATGGGGCAATCTGCCCTGATCCTTCAGCACGCCAATAGTGGCCGAGAGCACGCTTTTGGACATCGACCAGGAAATCCGCCGATCCAGCGGTCCGGTGCCGTTCAGATATTGCTCATGGGCGATTTTGCCGGATTTTAGCACCACCATGGCACAAACGCCGCGTTCTTGTTGCCACTCCTGCAATGTGAAGTTGCGGCCTTGAAACTGGTAACTTGATGGAATTTCCTGCGGATTTGGCGGTAGCGGCGCCGGGGCGGAGGTATCAATAGGAATATCCCGATGAAAGAAAAACCCCTTCATATTGGTGAAATTTTTCTCGATTTTGCCTGCGTCAAACAGCGTATCCACCTCCATCAACCTCTTGATGCTGGTGAAATCGAGTTTGCCCAACAGGGCGCCCAAAATTTTTGTCTTTTCAACGAGTTCCTTGAAATCCATTGCCGCCCTCATGTTTTGCCGAACTGTTCTGTAAAAGGCAGGCTGTGTCAACGGTGTCTGGAGGTAAACCCGTTCCAGTTCACCCAACGCCCGTGGAAATCCGCCCGCCCCAAATCATATTCCCGACCCGGCGGCCAAACCATGGCGCGCAATCCCGCCCCGTGACCTTTGTCGTCGGCCTCCAAACTGACCCAAGCGATGGGTGCATTTGGGGTCGCGGCCTCTCCGGCGGCATGAAGGGCGGTGGTACAGGCCAGTTGCGTATCTTTTGGGAAATACTGCCATGCAATGGTGTGGTAGATCACATGCACCGCGCCGGTGTGTCGGGTTGCAAGGCGTTGTTTTAACCAGCTTTCTGCATCCGAACACGCCACTGGAACCTGTTGTTTTCTGGCGATTTCGATCGCGGCTTTTGTGCGGGCCATTCGTGCGCTTTGATCGGGCCAAATATAGGCGCGTAAACGCAAGGAATCGTGGTCAGGGTCAAGCGGATTCAGATCGCAACCTGCTTTGCCGATGACCGCGGGTGGGCAATTCGGGGGCAGAGGACCGGTCCAGCTCGGGGATAGGTGAACGGTGGAATTCGGCTTGCCAAAATCCACGTTATTGAGGGACAGGCGGAACATATCCCAGTTCAGATTCAAACCAGCACTCGCGCCTAGTTCCGAAGTCACTAACGGAAGGCCAAACTGCTCTTGTAGACTCAGAAACACCGGCATCAGAGCTGCGCTGCGGCGCACTTCGTTGGTTTGGGGCGGAGAATTCATCCACTGTTGAATTTGTCCGGTATTTTCACGAAGCGCGCATTGAACAGCGTGCCACAGTTGCTCCTCCGAGGCGTCGTTCGGTGGATAAGCTTCGGTTAAGGGGGGGTATTTCCCCTGTAAAACCAAAGCATGAAGCGCCCCCGCCAGCCGAAGTGCAACCGCATCCCCGTGGTTAGAGGCATCGCCTTGCCAATCTAGAACCCTTGCGCCGATCACTGTTTTACGGCTTAGGTTTTGCCCCAGAAGTTCCAGTAATTTTCCAGTAAAAGGTGATCCCAGTGCACTGCAGGCTTTGGCTTGATCAAAAAATGTCTTGCGAACACTCATCGGAATTTTGCTGCTAACCTTTGCAGTGGAGTTAGGGTTTCTGGCTCTTCAAGCTTCTCCGATTTGACAGGCGTCTTTTCAGCCGGTTTAGCTGTCGAAGAACGCGGTGGCACAGTGCGCAGAGCCACTGCGTTCATGAACCGCCCGGTGTCGCCCTTGGCCAGCGCGTTCACCCCATCCGAAATGCCACGCAACAGATCGTCCAGCCAATCAGTGTCGGCCGTGGCGAAATCATGCAGCACATATCGCGCCACCAGTTCCTTGCGCCCTGGATGACCGATCCCCAGGCGCACCCGTTGGTATTCAGGTGAAATATGTTGGTGCATTGAGCGTAAACCGTTGTGCCCTGCATGGCCCCCACCTTGTTTGACCCGACATTTTCCGGGCGCAAGATCCAGTTCGTCGTGGAACACTGTAACATCCTGCGGATCCAGTTTGTAAAAGCGCATCGCCTCGCCCACCGATTGGCCCGACAAGTTCATGAAGGTTTCAGGTTTCAGCAGGGCCAGCTTTTCGCCCCCTAAACGCCCCTCGCAAATTTGGCCCTGAAATTTACGTCGCCACGGGGAAAACCCGTGATCCTGTGCAATCCGGTCCAGCGCCATAAAGCCGATGTTGTGCCGGTTTTGGGCGTATTTAGAACCCGGATTTCCTAGGCCAACAAACAGTTTCATTTTTGCATTCCGTGATTTTTCTGAACAGAATTATAATGATGCAGGGTGAAAATTAAAACAAAGAAAAAGCGCCCCTGTCAAAGACAGAGGCGCTTTTAAATTACACTGTAAAAGTGCTCTATTCTTCTGTGGAACCTTCGGCCTCGCCTTCAGCCGTTGCTTCTTCCTCGTCCTCACTGTCGCTAGATTTCAGGCTGCTTGGTGCTGAAATATTAGCAATAACAAAGTCACGGTCCATGATCATTGGGCGGGTGCCCTCTGGCAGATCAATGTCTGAAATATTGACGTGATCTCCCACATCCAGATTTTCCAGATCAACAACAAGCGAATTTGGAATGTTATCGGCTGTCACTTTCAGCTCAACCTCAGAGCGGATCACCGTCAGAACGCCACCTTTTTTCAGGCCTTCGGAGGTTTCATGGTTGATAAATTCTACGGGCACAAACAGGTTAACGCGTGAATTGCGGTGCAAACGCATCAGGTCGATATGGGTTGGCAGGTCTTTTACAACGTCACGCTGAACGCCACGGCAGATAACGCGGACATCTTCCTGGCCATCAACCTTCAGGTTGAACAGCGTTGACAGGAAACGACCGGCGCGCAATTGCTTGAGCAACTCGTTGAATTTGACGTTGATTGCGATTGGCGCTGCATTGTCGCCATAAACTACACCTGGCACAAGTCCTTCACGACGTGCCTGACGGGCGGCCCCCTTGCCTGTCCCCGTGCGAAGTGTAGCGTTGATGTTTGGCATCTCGGCCATGTTAATTCTCCAATGTTTCTAGAGCGGCAATCCTCCAAGGGTGTAAGTGCCGCGTGAAGCCGCCCCTATAGGGCAGATTAGTGCAAATGGAAAGCCTACATCCAGTCGCCTGCAAAGTTTTTCGGGATCAGCAGGTTTTCGCGGCTCATATTGGACAATTCCCGTTCGCCGCAAAGCGCCATGGTGGTATCGAGCTCCTTGTGAATTACCTCTAGTGCTGTGGAGACACCCGCCTTGCCCATCGCCCCTAGCCCGTAAACATAGGCACGCCCGATCATGGTGCCTTTGGCCCCCATTGAAATTGCCTTGAGCACGTCTTGGCCCGAGCGGATGCCGCTGTCGAGATGGACCTCGATTTGGTCACCGACTGCATCCAGAATAGAGGGTAGCATCCTGATGGAGGAAAGTGCTCCGTCAAGTTGTCGCCCACCATGGTTGGATACTATGATCGCATCTGCGCCGGTTTTTACTGCCATTTTGGCGTCTTCGGCGTCCAGTATTCCCTTGAGAATGATCGGCCCGCCCCAACGTTCCTTGATCCAGGCAACTTCATCCCAACTGAGCGTTGGATCAAATTGTTCAGAAGTCCAGGCCCCAAGATCAGCCATATCGGAAACACCCGCGACATGGCCCACAAGATTGCCAAAACTGTGGCGTTTGGTTCCCAGCATCCCCCAAGCCCAGCGTTGCTTTGTGACCATGTTTATAATATTGGCAATGGTTGGTTTTGGCGGGGCGGACAGGCCGTTTTTAATGTCTTTGTGGCGTTGACCAAGGATTTGCAGATCATAGGTTAACACTAGCGCCGAGCAGTCGGCAGCCTTAGCGCGATCTATCAGGCGGCCCATGAAATCACGGTCGCGCAACACGTAAAGCTGCATCCAGAAGGGTTTGCTGGTGTGGGCTGCGACATCCTCTAGTGAGCAGATCGACATAGTGGAAAGGGTGAAAGGTACGCCAAATTCTTCGGCGGCCTGTGCCGCCTTGATTTCACCATCTGCGTGTTGCATGCCAGTCAGGCCGACGGGGGCAAGGGCGACCGGCATTGTATAGTCTTGTCCGACCATTTTCATCGCGGTACTGCGGTTTGTCATGTCTACTGCAACCTTTTGGCGCAGCCGGATGTCGGCAAAATCGGAAACGTTTTCTTGAAAGGTTTGTTCTGTCCAAGAGCCGCTTTGGCAATAGTCAAAGAACATCTTTGGCACGCGCTTTTGGTAGAGTGTGTATAAATCGTTGATATTGGTGATGACAGGCATAGGGAACCTCCGGTTTATCGAGAGGTTAGATTTTGTGTGCCCGCACGACAAGGGGAGATTGGTAAGGTGAATGATCCAAATTGTCGCTTTTTATCCGGCAGTAAGTGAATGCACCTTGAGACGGTAATTAGGAGCGATGTGCCCCATCGGCCAAAGTTTTTACAAAAGCGAGGATTTCTTTTGGGGATTCTCCAGCGCCGATTTTTGCCACGATTGCAGATCCAACAACGGCACCGTCAGCCACGGCGGCCATTTCGGCGGCGGCGTCAGGGGTGGTGATGCCAAAGCCGATGCAGACAGGCAGGTCGGTGGATTGTTTGATACGCGCGACTTGTGCGCCAACGACAGCCACATCGGCAGAACCGGAGCCGGTGATGCCATTGATGGCGACGTAATAGATAAAACCCGAGGTGTTTTGCAGCACTTTAGGCAAGCGTTTCGCATCTGTGGTTGGCGTGGCAAGGCGGATAAAGTTGATATCTGCGGCTTGCGCGGGAATGCAGAGTTCGGCGTCTTCTTCGGGGGGGAGATCGACGATGATAAGGCCGTCAATACCAGCGGCCGTGGCTTTCGCCAGGAAGTCGTCAACACCCATTGAATGGATTGGGTTGTAATATCCCATCAGTACAATCGGGGTTGTGTTATTGGTTTTGCGAAACTCTGACGCCAGCTTCAGGGTCTTTTTCAAGGTCATGCCGGCGTCTAGTGCCCGCTGGCCTGCAACTTGAATTGTCGGGCCATCGGCCATGGGGTCGGTGAAGGGCAGGCCCAGCTCAATTATGTCAACACCTGCATCGGGCAGGCCTTTGACCAGTTCCAATGACGTGTCATAATCCGGATCGCCCGCCATGATATAGGAGACAAAAGCAGATTTGCCGGCGGCTTTAAGTTCTGCGAATTTAGCGTCGATCCGTGTCATGGTTTGCCCTTTGCATATTAACAAAAAGGGTTTGCGCTATGAGGCGGGGAAAATCAATTCCTAAATGTAAAAGCGCGACTATAGCGCAATAGGAGAGAGTTGACGCCAGGATTGACCGTGGCAGTATCCGCGTTGGAGGTATGAGCCAGCGCCAAGGAGAGCCGGTCGCCGTTTGTCAGCTTGCGTCCGACCCCAAGTAGAGAGCGGATTTCAAAATTGCTGCCCAGTTCCGTTTTCGGCCCCGAGGCATTGTAATAACCCGGAGCAACGCTGGCCTCGGCGAACCAGTCGTTTTTCAACTCCAGGCGTGCGGACAGGCCGATACCCACAAAGGTAGTCCCGCCAGAGTGTATGGATGCCACGCCCATGACGCGGGTGCTGAAGTTGTTTTTCTGGTAGAGCGGTTCACTGTGCACTTCGGCCGAAACAAAAGGTGCATTATGCGGGGACACAAAATCGTATTTGCTGTTTCCAACGGCAACAACCCACTCACTGGCGGCGGCAGGGAAAGCAAAGGCGATCAAGGCTGCGATTAATGAAAAGCGTATCATGGGGCCTAATAGGTTTGGGGGCAGTATTGTTTTGCGTTGATCCGCTTCATGCACTGCCCTTTGTGTTAACGATGCTTGTTAATGTATTAACAATGCTTGTTTGCGCGATTGGAATAGGGAAATCAATAGGGAGGCGGCATTTTATCGGGAGGGCTTGACGCTTGTGCCCCTGCCGCCCTAGATGCGCGCGACATACTTCTTTTGCTAGGGATCAGGGCCATGGGCTTTAAAACCGGAATCGTCGGCTTGCCGAATGTGGGGAAATCGACGCTGTTCAATGCGCTGACCAAGACGGCGGCAGCGCAGGCGGCAAACTTTCCGTTTTGCACGATTGAACCAAATGTGGGCGAGGTTTCAGTGCCGGATGCGCGGCTCGATAAGCTGGCTGCGATTGCGGGATCGGCGAAAATCATACCGACACGGATGACGTTTGTGGATATCGCGGGTCTGGTGAAAGGGGCCTCAAAAGGGGAGGGGCTGGGCAACCAGTTCTTGGCCAACATCCGCGAATGCGATGCGATTGCCCATGTGCTGCGCTGCTTTGAAGATGATGACATCACCCATGTTTCCGGCACCATTGATCCGGTGGAGGATGCCGAGGTAATCGAGACCGAGCTGATGCTGGCGGATCTGGACAGCATCGAAAAGCGCCTCGTGGGTTTGGTGCGAAAAATCAAAGGTGGAGATCGTGATGCACTGGAGCAGAATGATCTGTTGCTGCGGGCCAAGGCTGTGTTGGAGGAAGGCAAACCGGCACGCACTGTTCCTGTGGCCGAGGACGAACAAAAGCAATGGAAGATGCTGCAACTGCTGACCGCTAAGAAAATTCTGTACGTTTGCAATGTGGATGAGGAAAACGCCGCAAAAGGCAACGCATTTTCAGAGCGTGTTGCGGCAATGGCGGCTGAGCAGGGGGCGGCTTGTGTGGTGATTTCGGCGGCGATCGAGGAAGAGATCAGCCAGCTGGATTCAGAAGAAGCTGCAATGTTCCTCGAAGAAATGGGCTTGCAGGAAGCGGGGCTGGATCGTCTTATCCTCGCGGGGCATGAATTGCTTGAATTAAAGACATATTTTACCGTTGGCCCCAAGGAAGCACGCGCCTGGACCATCCGAAAAGGCACCCTTGCTCCCGCTGCTGCGGGGGTGATTCACGGTGATTTTGAGCGCGGGTTTATTCGCGGTGAAACAATCGCTTACGATGATTTTATCGCATGCAATGGCGAGCTCGGAGCCAAGGAAAATGGCAAGATGCGCGCCGAGGGAAAAACCTATGAAGTGCAAGATGGAGATGTGTTGCATTTTCTGTTTAACACCTAAGGCCAAACTTAGAAAATTAGAGCTCTGTTAATCCCGCGCTGCCACCTTTGAAGACGGTGGAATAGCGTGGGCAAGATACAGGGTTACGCCTGTAATACCCCCACGCATGGGTATTACGGAGTGTGTTGTGATTCATTTCAACATCGCAGGAACGGTTGTCGATGATCTGACAACAGACTTGCGAGGGCTATCTGACATCAAGATCGTGCACATTTCCGGCAAATTTGTGCTGGTTGTTGCCAGCGAAGCGGACAGTGCGATCACCAGTTTCTTGTTGAGCGATAGTGGGGTGCCGGTGCTGGTGGATTCGCAAGCTTTCAACAGTAATTCCGGCACCGGGCGGATTTCGGCATTGAGTTTTGCACAAGTTTCCGGCGACACAGTGCTGTTGCCCGCAACACGCTATGAGGATCAAACCGCGTTTTTCACTCTAGGAGACAATGGCAGCCTGTCGGGGCCGTCCTCGGATGGCGAAAGCGGCATTTCTGGCGAAGGTATCGGGCTGAACGAAACTGTGGTGATCGGTGCGAATACCTATGTTTTTGTGCAAAGCTATGGCGGGCAGACGCTGACAGCCTATGTTTTGGGCAATAATCAGCGGCTTTCCAAGTTGCAGGAACTAAACGACAACGATGCCAGTTTTTTGGGGGATATCAGTGCTTTGTCCCACTGGAGAATCGGCACCAATTCCTTTCTTTTTGTCGCGTCAGCCTTTGATGCGGGGTTGAGTGTTTACCGGATCGGTAATGATGGGCATCTTACGTTGCAGGATACCGTAGAACCTGAGGACGGATCAGGTTTCGCCAAAGCGCAGGATTTGACGAGTTTCGAGGTTGAGGGGCGTGCGTTTGTGGTGATGGCTTCGGCGGGCAGTTCCAGCCTGACGGTGTACCGCGTGGCGGATAACGGAAACCTGAGCGAGGTGGATCATCTGATTGATACGCTCGATACGCGGTTCCAGAATGCCAGCCTTGTAGAGGCCTTTAGCTTTGAGGGGCGTCAGTTTCTGGTGGCAGCGGGGTCGGATGACGGAATTACCGTGTTGGAAGTACTGGCCGGTGGGGTTTTGCGCGTCGAGGCGTCTCTTGCGGATACATACGGGATTACACTGGACAATGTGTCAGGCGTCGCTGTTGAGATTTTTGGCGGCGTTCCGGTGTTATATGTCAGCAGTTCGACAGATCACGGGTTTACCCGCATTGAACTGGATATCGTTCCCCCGCCGCAGATCATAAAAGGCACGCCTTTGGCGGACAATCTGGTTGGCACTGACGGGGACGATCGGATCGAGGGGCGA
>JAHRVG010000093.1 GCA_019090795.1 Paracoccaceae bacterium
ACATAGCTGGCATTAGAGCGCAGAAGATTGCCTTTGTTGGCCTCCAGTGAGCTGAGAGAGGCGGCCAGACGCGCCTCTGCCTGACTGACATCGGTTCGGGTAACTTCGCCGACAGAAAACCGGTCATTGGCGGCACGAACCTGTTCGCGCAGAACCCGCACGTTGTTTTGCGCCAATCGCACAAAATCCTGATCGCGGAGCACGTCAATATAGGCCTGCACGGTTTGGAGCAGAACGTTCTGCTCGGTGTCTTTGAGCTGTTGGCGCGATGCGAGCAAGGACATTTTCGCACTGTCGATGTCGAGCCGGTCCGCGCCGCCATCATACAGTTGAATACCTACTCTGGTGGATAGGCTCACACCTGTGCCGATGCTGCTTGCGACGGTAGTATCGCCCAAATCCTTGGTTTGGTTGATGCGTCCGGTCTGGGTCACTGTTGGCAGCAAATCGCCGCGCTGGTTGATCACATCTTCATCGGCAATCCGCACGGCCGATTGTTGCAGCGTAAGCTGCGGGTTGGTTGTGTATGCTTGCACCAACGCATCCGCCAGTGATGTTGTTTGAGCAGCGGCGGGCGTTGTGCCTGCCAGCCCGATCAAACCGGTCGTCATCGCAATTTTTACCCAATTAGCCATTGAACCGTTCCTTGATTTCGTCGCCATTTTCAAATGAGCGCACTATGAAGTCGCCCGGTAATCCGGGGCAGCATTAATTGAATTTGAATTCAGCGGGTTTTGCAAAGCCGGGCAATATGGGGGCCGAGGCCGAGAAAGCATGACGCCAGTCAATATGCCCCTCGCGTTTGTGGCCAATACTGCATTGCCCTTTGTTGCCATCGACCAGCACCGTGGCAATGCGGCCGCCCATTTTTAACTGGTCGAGAATTGCATCAGGAACCTGCTCTGCTGCGCCTTGCAGAATGATCACATCATAGGGGCCTTGTTTGGCGGCCCCTTGCGCCAGTGGGCCGGCCACAACCATTGCATTGTCAACCGCGTTTGCCGCCAAAAGGCCAGAAGCCTCTTGCGCCATTGCTTCGTCTTCTTCAACACAGACAACCGCCTCGGCCATATGGGCGATGACGGCGCTGGAATATCCCAATCCGCAGCCCAGATCGAGCACCAGTTCGCTTGGCTGCAGGTTCACCGCATCCAGCAGCTTGGCAAAAGTGCGCGCGTCCAGCAACATACGGCCTGCGCCCAGATCCAGATGTATGCCGCTATAGGCGACCAGTTTTTTCTGCTCGGGGACAAATTCTTCGCGCGGGATGGTCAGCATTGCCTCGATAATCGGATATTTAGTGACGTCTGACGGACGTACCTGACAATCGACCATAGTGGTGCGTGCGGCAGCGAAATTTGTCATACTGGTTCCCCGAGAGAATAGGCTAATTGCATGCTTGCAGATTTGTGCCACACATTAGGACAGGCGACAACGAGTGCCAAGGGCTTATCAACGTTTCTTATTGCGTTTGTTGTACCTGCGGGGAAATTGGTGCGGACAGATTGCGCCGCGTCACGGAACCGTGAATGTATTCCCCCGGTTTGTCGCCAATAACCCGTGATTTTCGCAACAAAAAGAATCGTGCGATGCCAGAGCGGTTTCCTATTGCGGCTGCGTTTGGATCGCAGGGAAAGCGGTCGCGCCAGCCCTGCGGCAACGGGATGCCGCAGATTTCGACCCGCTCCAACATCCACACCAGCGGAATATTCGAGAGACCGCGCGCGGAATTCCGGGTATTCACCTGCCCGCCGATATCCGCATGGGCACCGGAGAACCACGCCTGTTCTAAATGACCTTTCCAGCCCGGTTCGGTATCCCACAGTACCGGGCAAAATGCGGTGCGGTCCTCGTCTATTGCTAGCGCCTGAAAAGCGTTTTTTACAGGTTCCGACACCTGATCATCGTGGAATTCCGTCGCCATCGGGGCCAGATGGGTTAACAAAGGATAGGGCAGCCCCAGCGCCTTGACCGTATCCCAGACGCCAATCATCTCAATCCCCACATGCCGGTGGCAATGCAGGTCGCGAAATGTTTCCAGTGGCGGGCCGGATATGTCGGTCTCGTACAGATGAAACGCCATGTTTATTTTGCGCCGCCGGGCGCTGCTTTGGCGCACCAACCCCAAACGGTAGATCATGCCCGCAACCGAGCGCGCAGCATAGGCCCCGCGCGAAAAACCGAACAGATAGATCAAATCACCGGGCTGATAGTTCCGGCACAGCTGCGTATAGGCCCCCTTGATCATGTCGTTAATGCCCCAGCCGCTGGCAATCGTGACCCAGTTCCACAACCCATGACCCTGAATGCCCGCGTTATACCAAAGGGTTGTGTTATCGCGCGAAGTGGCCTCTTGTAACAAACGGTACAGCAGGCCCGCATTGGTTTCGGTGCCCTCGCGAAGATTGCTTTTGGTGCCGTCGATTACGATGATGTGCTTGTGTTGCGGACGGGATTTCATAGCATCAGTCTGGAATAATTTGCGCGGGTTGCCAAGGCAACTGTTAGCACGCTTTGGTTATTAAACTGTAATACTTCAGGGATTTCGGTCGAATTTGGGTGCTGATGTCGCTTTCAGGATGGATTTTTACCCGGCCTTTGGCTTGTTTGGACCGAAATCACCTGTCCCCTGCGAGGCCCCCATGGAAAAAGTCAAATTCACCCAGATGAAAGACGGAACGCAAGCGGAGTATGAATTCCTGACGGCACAGGAAATTGATCATACTAAGGGCACGGCTGATCGCTTGCTGGATGCGCTACGCGATCTGGATGAGGGGCTGACAGGATACCAGATCACCCGCCTTGGCCATTCGGTACAATCCGCCAGCCGCGCCTGGCGCGACGGGGCGGATATTGACTGGGTGGTTTCGGCGCTGTTGCATGATGTAGGCGATATATTTGCCCCCTATAACCACGATGAATACGCCGCGACAATTTTGAAACCCTTCGTGCGCGAACAATGTCGCTGGGTGGTGGAAAAACATGGTGATTTTCAGATGCTTTATTACGGTCACCATCTGCCCGGGTTTGACCAGAACAAACGTGAACGCCATCGCGGCCACAAGTATTTCGATGATTGCGCGGAATTCTGCGAGCGTTGGGATCAAGCCAGCTTTGATCCGGAATACCAAGACTTGCCGTTGGAATTCTTTCGCCCGATGGTGCGCGAGGTCTTCGCCCGTACTCCTTACGATCCGGCGATCGTTGCTGCATTGGATCAACCTTTGGTACAGGCGGAACTTGCTAAGGAGCGGGGGTGATAAAAGCGGGTAAAAGGCTGCTATTGGCGCAGGTGTCCTAACCGGATAAGCTGGCGCAAGGAGGACACCATGCCAGTAATTTCCCAAGACAGCCAGCTGCAGACCGTGATCACCACATATGACGTAACGCCAGCCAATTTCCCCAATTTGGTCGCACTTCTGAAAGAGGCGTGCCACGACTTTATGAGCAAACAACCCGGATTTGTCGGCGGAGCTATGCATGTGAATGATGCGCAAACCCGTGTCGCTAATTACACCCAATGGGCCAGCCGCGAGGATTTTTTGGCACTGACCCGCAGCGCTGAAATGCAGGCATACAATGCCCGTTACGCAGAACTCAGCAAGTCATTCAAGCCGATCATGTATGATGTAATCGTGAGCGTAGACGCAGTGAGCTAGCAGTTTTTCGGGTGACGGGCCGTGCGATCCGCGTTAAAGGGGCGCAAAACTGCTGAGCCGAGGAAAAACCATGAAATCCGTCAAAGACTACATCCGCACCATTGTTGATTTCCCCCATGAGGGCATCATGTTTCGCGATGTGACGACTTTGTTTGCCGATCCGCGCGGATTTCGCATGGCGATCGACCAGATGTTGCATCCCTATGCGGGCATGCGCATCGACAAGGTTGTGGGGCTGGAGGCACGCGGATTTATCCTCGGGGGCGCGATTGCGCATCAGTTGACGGTTGGTTTCGTGCCGATACGCAAAAAGGGTAAATTGCCCGGCGCTGTGATTTCCGAGGCCTATACGCTGGAATACGGTGAGGCCGTGATGGAAATTCACGACGATGCAATTCAGCCCGGTGAGCAAATTCTGGTAGTGGATGATCTGCTTGCCACGGGTGGTACTGCCGCTGCTGGTATCAAACTGATTGAGCGTTTGGGCGGCGAAATTGTTTCTACAAGTTTTATCATTGATCTGCCGGAACTCGGTGGCCGAAAAGTGTTGGAAGATATGGGAATGAATGTGAGCGTTCTGTGCGAGTTTGAGGGCGAATAACGATCTATTCCAAACTGTTAACCGTCACCGTCAGAATATCGCCATAGCCGTTAAAACGGGTGCAGGTGCCGTTCACATACGCCCCCATGTTGGAAAATAGGATATAGTCTTCCTCGGCGGCATCCTCGGGCAGGGACAACGGGTCAGGCAGTTTATCCAGCGAATCGCAGGTTGGTCCAAAGGCCTCACGGGGGATTAGGTTTCCGCTTCGGTGCTGGCCTGTCGGTGACAGGCAAGTGAATGAATGGTTGGTGTCGAGGTCTCGAAACTCGGTCAGTCCGCCGTAAATCCCGTCGTTCAGGTACACCGCCCCATCGTCATTAATCGCCTTGATGCGACTGGCAAAAGAGAAAGCGCCAGTCACCAACGCGCGGCCCGGCTCGCACAGCAATTCCGGCGGCTTTGGGCCAAAGTTGGCAAATGTAGCCGCTTTTATCGCTGCAAATATACCCGCCAGTTCGGGGGTATTGCCGGAGCGGTGCGCCGGAAAGCCGCCTCCCACGTTCAACCTTTGCAACCGGGCCCCGGCGTTACAGGCAACAGCTGCACAGGCCGCGATATAACTGACCCACGCTTGGGGATCAAAGCACTGTGTGCCGGGATGAAAGGTCATAGAGGTTTCAAACTGTCTCTTATACACATCTGACGCTGCCGACGAACTCTA
>JAHRVG010000094.1 GCA_019090795.1 Paracoccaceae bacterium
CCTAGAGTTCGTCGGCAGCGTCAGATGTGTATAAGAGACAGGTCATCATGTGCGCCACCGTTTAGAAGGTCGTCGCCGCTGTTGCCGTACAAAACGTCATTGCCATTGTCGCCCCAAAGGGAGTCATTGCCAACATCGCCATAAAGTTTGTCAGCGCGATCACCGCCCCAAAGCCTGTCATAACCGGCATCGCCATACAATTTGTCGCGCCCGCCTTCACCGTGGATTCTATCCCGACCCTCACCGCCATGGAATTCGTTGCGAGAGCTATCGCCCTGTATCGTGTCATGCTCGCTGACAACGACCCCGGGTAGGCTGTCAAAATCAATCAAATTCCCTGGGGCAAAAGCGCCACTGGTAATCTCGTTCGCAAAAGTAATCGTGGCATCGAAAGCATTGAATTCCGCCAGCGTTGCAAATTCTGGAAGTAGGTCACCGCCGAGTTGAAACATATGGTCGTCGTCATTTTCATTCACGATAGTCATCAGATAACTAACGTTTCCGCTGCCCCAACCGATTTGCCCGAGCAGAACATCTCCACCAAATGGAACCAGAACGCCGTCCAGCCAAACATTATAGGGACTGGCATCCAAGAGTTCGACGCTTGGGAAATCATCGTCATCGCCGAGTTCTGGCGGCAGTTTTGAGTAGCTGAAATTATCGTCGGCATCCGCTGAAACAATTTTCAATGTTGTCGGTGCAATGCCGAGCAAATCATCCGTCGTATCCGCCCAGTTCAGGAAAGTGCCTGTGTAGGTGTATGTGGTCATCGAATTTTCTTCCTTTTCGGTTCCAAATTAGCCCCTTTTTCTTCGAAGAATCAAAGCCGGTTTCTGGGCGGAAAGCAAGGGGCATCTTGCCTCATAGCTGCCGCCCCTCACCGTTGAAAACTTATCGTCAAAGATACATAATCAATTGAGTGCGGAAAACAAGGTAAGCTGGGAAGGGCCATGGAAACAGGTGCTTAAGGTCGGTAAGCCGGCAAAGGCCGGGGTTAAGTAAGGGACGACGTTGTTTGAAAGCCAGAATTGGCAGAACACGCATTTTCCGGAATTCTACAACAGGTACTGATGAGTATCTACGGGTATGGCAGAGCAGGGCGTTCCGTTGAGTTTGTTGTCGTTAAGAAAACCATGCGGAGCACGATAGCTTTTTCTTGACTTGACAGCAGAGGGTGAAGCTGGCCTTTCTAATTCAAAGAGTTTTGGCTTTGTTACGTTGAAACGCCACACCTGAACCTATTTCCAAAGGGAATCCCCTGCATGTCTATCCCCCAATCCGGCGGTGGTCTGATCGAACACTATGATCAACTGGCGCAATTGCTCGCTGATGGGTGCAAGCCCAAAGACACTTGGCGCATCGGTACCGAGCATGAGAAATTTGGCTATTTCAAAGACAGCCACCTGCCCTTGCCTTATGAGGGCGCTTGTTCTGTCAAGGCGATGCTGGAAGGGCTGCGCGACGGGTTTGGTTGGTCTCCGGTTCTTGAGGCAGGCAACATCATTGGTTTGGAAAAGAACGGCGCGAATGTGTCGCTTGAACCGGGTGGGCAGTTGGAGTTGTCTGGTGCGCCGCTGGAAAACATTCATGAAACTTGCGACGAGGTTAACGAACACCTGAAAGAGGTGCGACAAGTTGCCGATAGAATCGGTGCAGGCTATATCGGTCTTGGGGCCTCGCCTGACTGGACGCATGAACAGGTGCCGATGATGCCTAAGGGGCGCTATCGTTTGATGACCGACTATATGGATCGGGTTGGTACTCATGGGAAACAGATGATGTATCGCACCTGTACGGTGCAGGTGAACCTTGATTTCGCCTCCGAGGCCGACATGGTGCAAAAATTTCGCGTGGCGCTGGCGCTACAGCCCGTGGCGACTGCATTGTTTGCCAACTCGCCCTTTTTTGAAGGCAAACCCAACGGTCACAAAAGCTGGAGATCGCGTATCTGGCGTGATTTGGATGATGCGCGTACCGGTATGCTGCCATTTGTGTTCGAGGACGGTATGGGGTTTGAACGTTACGTTGATTATGTGCTCGATGTACCGATGTATTTTGTTTATCGCGATGGCAAGTATATCAACGCTCTGGGACAGTCGTTTCGCGATTTCCTAAAGGGCGACTTGCCAGCAATGCCGGGTGAGATGCCGACCCTCAGTGATTGGGCGGATCACCTTACGACCGTGTTCCCAGAGGCACGGATCAAGCAATACATGGAAATGCGCGGCGCAGATGGCGGCCCATGGCGGCGCATTTGCGCCCTCCCGGCGTTCTGGGTTGGTTTGATGTATGATCAAGGTGCGCTGGATGCCGCTTGGGATCTGTGCAAAGGCTGGGACGCTGAGCATCGCGAGGCTTTGCGGGTTGCGGCATCGGTTGACGGGGTTCGGGCTGTTGTTGGTGACACCTCAATGCTGGAGCTGTCCAAAGAGGTTCTGGCGATTTCCGAGGTAGGCTTGAAGGCCCGCGCCAGACCCGGTGCGGGGGGGCTGGTGCCAGACGAGAGCCATTTCCTGAATGCATTACAGGAAGTGGTTGAAACCGGCATGTCGCCTGCTTGTGAGTTGATGACAAAGTACAATGGCGACTGGAACGGAGATTTGTCAAAGATATATGATGAGTTTAGCTATTAAGTTGATTTAATCAATCTATATCAATAGATAGCAAACTTAACGTATTAGCTAAAATACCCTTGCCGGAAGCACAAGGAAACTTGGCGTAACTGGCGAGGGAAGCTCATAAAATCTATAAAACTTCATGAGCTCAGGATTATTTACCGGCCCCGATCTTTGGTTCCGTTCCGTTGAAAATGCGGCGGATGTTGCTGTGATGCTTGATCCAGACCAGTACAGCCAAAAGGATTGCCAGTCCTACCGTATGTTGTGCCCCGAATATGGCAAGCCAGACCGGCGCGGAGGCGGCGGCGGCCAAAGCAGCTGCCGAAGATATTCGCAGGATTGCGGCACCGGCGAGCCAAGTCATGCAGGCGGCAAAACCGGCAACAAAGTTTAACGCCAGCAGCAACCCAAGAAAAGTTGCGACACCTTTACCCCCCTTAAACCGTAGCCAAATCGGGAATAAATGGCCTAGAAAAGCGCAAAGGCCCGCAAGTTGTGCAGCAGTTTCTCCATAGATTGTCCCGGCGATCAGCACAGCCGCCCCTCCCTTGCCTGAATCAAACAGTAAGGTCAGAAATGCGGCCAACTTGTTGCCCGTGCGCAGCACGTTTGTGGCCCCGATATTGCCCGATCCGATATCTCGAAGATTGCCAAGGCCCATGAAACGGGCGATGACCATACCAAAGGGGATAGACCCAAGCAGATATGCAGCCAATACAGTTGAAATTGCGAGGGTTAGGGGCAAATCAAAGACGGGGAACATGGGCAGTATCCTGATGTTTTTAGGAGTATTGCAGAGCAACAGCACGGCCTCAAGGGGGCGCTTGTTATATCTGATTTATAGGAGGCTTTCGGGGAGGGAATCAGAGTGTTATATCTTCAGCCAAATCCCAGATAAGTCCCACGTCTAAATACTCCTCGATATGGTCCGCCAGTGCGTCCAGTGTTTCCTCGATTTCGTCTTCGAACGAAATATCAGATGTCTCTGCGCCGATGTCTTGCAAAAAAGCTTGCCGGAAGGCATCCGACGAAAACAGTCCGTGGATATAGCAGCCCTTGATGTGCCCATCTGGGGATTGCGCACCCTCGGGTTGGCCTTCAATCTCTAGCCATGGGTTCATTCTGTCCGGCCCCGAGGTTTCGCCAATGTGGATTTCATAACCAGTTACCGCCGCACCGCTGTCGATGTTGAAGCCTGTCACCTCCTCAAGGTGTTTTTCCGGGGTCATCACGGTGACAACGTCAAGCAGCCCCAATCCGCGAACACCGCCTTTACGACCCTCTAGGCCGTCCGGATCCTCAATGCGGGAGCCGAGCATTTGATAGCCGCCACAGATACCCAGAACATGACCGCCGCGTCGCACATGGGCCTGCAGATCGGCCTCCCAGCCTTGTTTGCGGAAATATGTCAAATCGCCAATGGTGGATTTGGATCCGGGGATCAGGATCAGGTTGGCGTCCGCGGGTAGGCGGTGCCCGGGCGGTACGATTTCAACGGTAATACCGGGTTCCAATTTTAGGGGGTCGAGATCATCGAAATTAGCAATGCGCGATAATTGCGGTACTGCCACTTTGAACGCACCGCTACCGCTGATGCGGCTGATGTCAGAGGCGTCTTCAGCGGGTAACTTACTGGCATCGGCGAACCAGGGCAGCACGCCAAGGCTGTGCCACTCCGTGCGCTCTACAATTTCTACCAGCCCGTCATCAAACAGACTCCTGTCACCCCGAAATTTGTTAATCATAAAGCCTTTGATGCGAGCCTCGTCGGCCCGATCAAGGATCACATGGGTGCCCACCAGCTGGGCAATAACGCCGCCCCGGTCAATGTCCCCAATTAACAGAACCGGTACATCGGCGGCCTCGGCAAAGCCCATATTGGCGATGTCACCCGCGCGGAGGTTGGTTTCCGCCGGGCTGCCGGCGCCTTCGACCACCACAATATCGGCATGTGCACAAAGGCGGCCAAAACTTTCCAGAACCGCAGGCATCAAAGTGGATTTCATTGAGCCATAATCCCGCGCACGTGCGGTTGTCAGTCGTTTACCATGGACAATTACTTGTGCTCCGGTATCGGTTTCGGGTTTCAGCAGTACCGGATTCATATCTGTGTGTGCCGCCACCTGGCAAGCGCGCGCCTGCAAGGCCTGGGCGCGGCCAATTTCCCCACCGTCATTTGTTACGGCGGCATTGTTGGACATGTTTTGCGGCTTGAATGGCAGCACCTTTAGGCCGCGGCGCACAAACGCGCGGCACAGGCCAGCCACGATCAGTGACTTGCCAACGTTAGACCCTGCTCCCTGAATCATAATGGACTTGGCCATTTCTCACCTTATACGCTAGTACAATTCTCTCTTTTCAGTCATTCATAGCAATCTGCCATCAACACCCCGACCTACCTGATACTGGCCACCGCCTTAGTTGCCAAGCCAAACCAACCAAAGTTGATCCTGGTCGCGTTGGTTGGTGGTTTTTTACCAGAATTGTTGCTGTATTTCATGGTCATATGGCAATAAATTGTTCTGAATGCGTCAGGATTGACCACTTTTGACACGTGTGTTTCTGGCATTTTTCTGGACAACTCGGCTGTGGTGTCGTTCACTTGGGTACCACGATTTGGGTGCGGAAAAATGACCTTTGATTATGTTATCGTTGGCGGCGGATCGGCAGGCAGCACCCTTGCGGCGCGCCTGAGCGAAGATCCTGATGTTACGGTTTGCTTGCTGGAGGCAGGGGGTGGAGGTAACGGTATTCTGGTGCGGGCGCCGATGGGTGTGGTTCTGATGCTGCCGGGGCGCCCGAGAATAAACAATTGGGCGTTTGAAACTGTGCCACAACAGGGTTTGAATGGGCGCAGGGGCTATCAGCCACGGGGCAAGGCGTTGGGCGGCTCCAGCGCGATCAACGCGATGTTGTATTTGCGCGGGCACCAAGGCGATTACGATGGCTGGGCTGAACTGGGTTGCGCGGGCTGGTCGTGGGAGGAAGTGTTGCCCTATTTTCGGCGCTCGGAAAATAATGCACTGGGGGCGGATGACTATCACGGAGATGAGGGGCCTTTGCAGGTGTGTGACCAGCAAAACCCGCGCCCCATCAGCCGTGCTTTTGTCAAGGCGGCAACTCAAATGCAGCACCGCACGCGCGGCGATTTCAATGCCGGAGAAACCGAGGGTGTGGGCCTGTATCAGGTGACCCAGTTTCACGATAAAGCGAAGAACGGTGAGCGCTGCTCGGCGGCGGCGGCCTACCTGTTTCCAGCAATGGACCGCCCCAATCTGACCGTGATAACAGGTGCCCGCGCCAGCAAGATCTTGTTTGAAGGCAAAAACGCGGTTGGCGTCGATTATCGGCGGGGTAGGCAATCTAAAACAGTGATGGCCGCGCGCGAAGTGATCTTGTGCGGTGGCGCGTTCAATTCGCCACAACTGTTGCAATTGTCCGGCGTTGGGCGGCCTGAAGATATCGTGCAACACGGGATTGAAATGGTGCATGAACTGCCCGGCGTTGGGCAGAACCTACAGGACCATCTGGATTTTATCCTGACCTATAAAACCAAGGATACTAATAATTTCGGTATCGGGCTGGCGGGTGCTCGGCAGATTTGGAAACATATCAGGCGTTGGCGCAAGGATGGCACTGGCATGGCGGCTTCGCCCTTTGCTGAGGGGGCAGCATTTTTAAAAACCAACGCGGATTTGGCACGACCTGATATTCAGCTGCATTTTCTAATATCGATTATGGACGATCACGCCCGCCGCCTGCACGCGGGCTATGGCTTTGGTTGCCACGTTTGCGTTTTGTATCCCTACAGTCGGGGGGTGGTGTCCTTGCGCAGTGCAGACCCACAGGCTTCGCCAGCGATTGACCCGCGCTTTCTGTCTGACCCGCGCGACCTTGAGACCCTGCGCAAAGGCGCGCGGATGACGCGGGAGATATTGCAGGCTCCCGCGCTGGAAAAATACCGGCACAAGGAATTGTTCCTAACCGGAAACGAGAGCGACGTTGAGCTGGAACAGCATATCCGCGCACGGGCCGACACGGTTTACCATCCGGTCGGGACTTGCAAGATGGGTGTCGATGAAATGGCCGTAGTGGACCCGCAGTTGCGGGTGCACGGGCTGACAGGATTGCGGGTGGTGGATGCTTCGGTGATGCCAACGCTTATCGGGGGCAACACCAACGCCCCGACCATAATGATTGCAGAAAAAGCAGCAGACATGATCAAAGCTGCGTAACGGGAGAAGAAAATGCCAGGAAAAATGATGCACAAGCAGCTGATGATCAGCGCGCTGATTGAGCATGCGGGTAAATACCATGGGGAAGCCGAGGTGGTTTCGGTGGAAACAACTGGCGGGCTGATGCGCTCTAACTGGGGGAATGTGGAGCACCGTTCGCGCAAACTGGCCTCTGCTTTGAGCAAGCTGGGGATTAAGCAGGGCGATTGCTGTGCCACGATTGCATGGAATAATGTGCGCCATCTTGAGACCTATTTTGGGGTTTCTGGCGGTGGCATGATCTGCCACACCATCAACCCGCGCCTATTTCCCGAACAGCTGATTTATATCATCAACCATGCCGAGGATCAGGTGTTGTTTCTGGACAAAACCTTCTTGCCAATTGCCGCGAAATTGGGTGAGCATTTAAAAACGGTCAAGGCGTTTGTGTTGATGGGGCCACGGGACGCAGAATCGGCGGCTATGATTGACGGCTTGTTGTTTTATGAGGAACTGCTGGAAACCGGAGATGATGATTTTGTTTGGCCGGAATTTGACGAAAACACCCCATCGAGCCTGTGTTACACTTCTGGCACGACGGGCAACCCCAAAGGGGTTTTATACACGCACCGCACCACAGTTCTGCACTCGATTTCCAGTAATCAACCGGATGGCTTAGCGATTTCCGCTCGGGATAGTGTGTTGCCTGTGGTGCCGATGTTCCATGTGAATGCTTGGGGGGTTCCCTATATTGCGGCGGCGGTGGGGTGCAAACTGGTGCTGCCGGGGCCGGGGATGGACGGCGAAAGCTTGGCCAAACTGATTGACAGCGAAGAGGTAACAATGGCGATGGGGGTGCCGACAATCTGGCTTGGGCTGCTCGGTGCGCTCGAAGCGATGGGTTCCAAAGCGCCCAGCCTGAAACGTACTGTTGTGGGGGGCTCTGCCTTGCCGCCCTCAATGATTGCAGAATTCCGCGACAAATACGGGGTCGAGCTGATCCACGCTTGGGGCATGTCGGAAACCAGCCCACTGGGAACAATGAACAACCTGTTGCAAAAACACATGAGCCTGTCCGACACCGAACAGGCGCTGGTGCGGCTCGGGCAGGGGCGACCCCCTTGGGGGGTTGAATTGCGGGTTGTTGATGACAGTGGTGATGTGCTGCCCAATGATGGCGAAGCGCAGGGCGATCTGCAAATTCGGGGCTACTGGGTGGTTGATACCTATTTTAAAGCGGAACAATCGGCGCTGACCCCCGATGGCTGGTTTGATACCGGTGATGTGGCCACGCTTGATGCTGACGGCTATATGATTATTCGGGATCGTTCCAAAGACATCATCAAATCCGGCGGCGAGTGGATTTCAACGGTCGAACTGGAAAATATTGCGGTTGCCCATCCTGGCGTGGCTAATGCCGCAACTATCGCAGCGCGTCACGAAAAATGGGACGAACGGCCGCTGTTGATTGTGGTCAAGGCTGAAGGTGAAGAACCGTCAGAGGCTGATTTGCTGGCGTTTTATGGTGGAAAAATCGCCGGTTGGCAGGTGATGCTGTGGTGTTTGTTGACGAGTTACCGTTGGGGGCCACTGGCAAGGTGTTGAAAAACAAACTGCGGGCTGAATTTGGTGAATATTTGATCGGGAAAGGCTAAAAATGGCACAAGTGGAATTGGTGGCGGCGCAGATGCTCGAATTGGACAAAGCGGTTGGTGAACTGTCAGCCGCCAAGGGCGCTTGGGCGCGAACAGATGTGGCAGAGCGGATCGCAGTTTTGCAATCGGTTAAGGATCAGCTATTGCCGGTCGCCAAAGGCTGGGCGCAAACGGCTTCGCGCAAAAAGCTGATACCGGAGGGGTCTTCGCTGGAGGGTGAGGAATGGATGTCTGGCCCTTACGCGCTGATGGGGGGATGCAATGCGTTAATCCACACTTTGTCAGCGATGGAGGGCAAGGCGTTTCTGGATGGGGTTAAACTGCGCGAACTGGCCACAGGGCAGATTGCTGCGAGGGTGATCCCCAGTAATATTTGGGATCACCTTTTACTGTCCGGCGTCAAGGCAGAGGTCTGGATGCAGCAGGGTGTGACCAAGGCTAGTCTGGCGGAGAATACCGCTTCGGCCTATGATACGCCTGCGGGTGAACGCTCAGGCAAGGTGGCGCTGGTTTTGGGGGCGGGAAATATATCTTCGATTGCGCCGCTGGATTGTTTTCACAAACTGTTTAATCAGCATCAAGTGGTGATCCTGAAGATGAATCCGGTGAACGACTATCTGACGCAATATCTGGAAGCAGCGTTAAAGCCGCTGATTGAGCGCGACGCCCTGCGCATTGTCAAAGGCGGCGCGGATGTGGGGGCGTATCTGTGCAATCATCCGGATATTGAGGAAATTCACATCACCGGTGCCGAGGCGTCCCATGACATGATTGTCTGGGGGCCGAATGTTGCCGCAAACAAGGCGGCTGGCACGCCTGCAAATACCCGGCGGATCACATCTGAGCTGGGTGCGGTTTGTCCGACAATTGTGGTTCCCGGCCCTTGGACAGATGCGGATCTGGCGTTTCAGGCGGAACATATTGCAACGCAAAAGCTGCATAATTCCGGTTTTAACTGTATTGCCTGCCAGATGTTGATTACCTCTTCTGTCTGGGGGCGGACGGCGGCTTTGATGGCGCAGGTTGAAAAGGTGATGGGGCGGATTGAACCGCGCCAGCCCTATTACCCCGGCGCGGCGGAGCGGATGGCGGATTTCGCAGCGCATGGTGTAGATGTTCAACAGTTTGATCGTGGATCGGCACCTGCTTGTGTGGTGGTTC
Source organism: Paracoccaceae bacterium (assembly GCA_019090795.1). Taxonomy (GTDB): domain Bacteria; phylum Pseudomonadota; class Alphaproteobacteria; order Rhodobacterales; family Rhodobacteraceae; genus Amylibacter. The sequence continues at coordinate 9,649 of JAHRVG010000094.1, forward strand.
CTCTGCGCGAGGGCGCGGATGCGTGGTTTCGTGAAACAGAAGTTTTTGCACCGGCGATGACAACCTGCGACATCAAAGAACGTGACCCCGAAACTTTTCTGCGTGCGGCGATTAAATATGCCAACGAGGAACTGCACGGAACACTGGGTGCGAATATTCTGATCCACCCAGCAACCATTCGCAAGATTGGTCGTAAGAAATTTGAGGCGATGATTGGCGAATTGCACTATGGCTGCATCGCGATCAACGCCTGGTCGGGCTTGGGTTTCTTATTGGCGCAGGCCACTTGGGGGGCTTTTCCTGGGCACACCCTAGCTAACGTGCAAAGTGGTATCGGTGTGGTGCATAATTCGTTCATGTTTGATCGACCAGAGCGCACAGTGGTGCAAGCCCCTTTCCGCCCCTTTCCGCGCAATCTGATGAGTGGCGGAGTGACGATGTTGCCCAAGCCGCCTTGGTTTGTGACCCACAGGCGGGCGCATAAGGTGGGGGAATTGCTGACGCAGATGACCTATAGGCCGCGTCTGTCGCTACTGCCCCGGATCATGTTGCATGCGTTGCTGGGGTAGCACCGGTTGTTAAAATGAGGCGCTTGCGCGCCACTACTTTTTGGGCGCTTCGCGCTAATAACTACCGTGTTCGGCCTTTTTCAGGAACTGTTCTATGTCTGTGTTCAGAATATCTGGCATGGCGCGGGCGATCTTGACTTCGGGCCAGTCCCACCATTTGATTTCCTCAAAACGGGTGATGATGTCTGGATCAAAGCGCATTTTTATTACTTTTGCAGGGTTTCCAGCGATAACCGAATAGGGAGCAACGTCTTTCGTGACCACGCTGCGGGCTCCGATCACCGCACCGTCGCCAATGGTCACGCCTGAAAAAATGACAGCCTCTGTTGCGATCCAGACATCATTGCCGATGCTGACATCGCCTTTGGTTGTAGGGTGTCCTTTGTGGTGCAGGGCGGAATCCCAGAAAATATTGAAGGGGAAAGTACTGACCCAGTCGGGGCGGTGTTCGCCGCCAAGGAAGACTTGCACGCCTTTTGCGATAGAGGTGTAATTGCCGATGCTCAAGTTGGCGTCCTGACCGTAGCCAAAGACGTTGACAGTCAGATCTCCATAGGTGCCCCGCCCAAAGCTGTACTGGGGATATCGCAGTTCAAGATTGGATTTATCAGTAAGGCCCAGCCTGCGGGCAAGGCGCGCAATGGCAAATCTTATGGTATCGGACATGGGTCTATTCCTACAGCAAACGCGACATTTTCACGTTGGTATCAGCTCCGCTGGTTTCACAGGCAGATTAAAAGAGCCAGCCCAGAAGTACAACAAGCGACAGAAGGGCGATCAGCCCCAGCCAACTGCGGTTTATAACTGCGACAGTATCTTCGATGTCATTGGCGTGCAGGTCTTTCTTGCCGCTTGCGTTGACAAAGGGGTCATCGTTCATCTCGCCGTCATAGCTGCGGGGGCCCGCGAGCGCGATGTTGAGCACACCGGCAACGGCGGCTTCGGGCCAGCCCGCATTGGGGGAACGGTGCATTCCTGCATCTTCGCGCACCACTTCAAAGGCACGCCAGTCGAAATTAGCGGCACAGATCAGCACGGCAGTGATGCGGGCAGGGAACCAATTCATCAGGTCATCCAGTTTGGCAGCGCCATAGCCAAATTCGCCATATTCCTTGTTTTGATACCCGATCATGGAATCGGCGGTGTTTACCAGTTTGTAGACCAGAATGCCGGGCAATCCGCCGAGTAGGAACCAAAAGGCAGGTGCAACCACAGCGTCCGAGAAGTTTTCGGCAGCACTTTCTATGGCAGAGCGGGCGACACCGGTTTCATCAAGCTGGTGGGAATCGCGTCCGACAATCATTGAAACCGAGGCGCGGCCTGCGTGCAGGCCCGAGCGCAGGGCATGGGCGACATCCTCGACGTGCTGGATCAGGGATTTGTGGGCCAGCAGGATTGCCGCACCAAGGATCTCCAGAATGCCGAAATCGGGAAGCCACTGGATGATCCAGCCGATGATGAAACCCGCAAAACACAGGGCAATAATGCTTGCGATGCCTTTGATCCGGCGCAGCGTGCCTTGGTTCAAGGTCTCGTCAAACCAGTTGACTGCGCGCCCCATCACGGTGGCTGGGTGGGGGTATTTGTCCCAGATGGCTTCAGGCTCACCCAGCACGGCATCAAGGACCAGCGCGATCAGCAGCATTAGAAATATCGACATTCAAACCTCGTGGACGGCACTTGTTAATCGGTTCCAATCACCATCTGTCGCCGGAAGGCCTAACCTGAGCAAGTTTTTAGAGTAGGGGAATACCCGGCTCCAGATATGATGCCGGGCAAGTGTATTCTGGAAATGTGCAGCATCTTTGACCGAATAAAGGCGAAAAAGATCGGTGCCATTGGCAGGTGCTGAGGTGTAGGGAGCAAGGGTTTGATCCAGCCTTTCGGCATCACGGGCAAGGCGTTTTCGAGTTTCATGCGCCCAGCTGTGATCGCGCAATGCGGCGGTGCCGATGTGTTGTGCCGGGCCCGAAATTGCCCAAGGGCCGAGCATGTCATTCAGGCGCTCGATGGTGTCAGGCAAGGCAATAGCAAAGCCGAGCCGCAGGCCCGCAAGGCCCCAGAATTTACCAAGGCCCTTGAGGATGACAATACCGGGTGTCAGCGCCAGTTCGATCAGGGATTGATCGGAGCTAATGTCGCAAAAGCTCTCGTCTATGATGGTTAATTCCCGGTGATTGGCACGGATTCGATCGGCCGTGAACAGCCTGCCGTCGGGATTGTTGGGGTGAACAAAAATGTTGGCGCTGCCGGTTTCAGTGATCTTCCAGCCAAAAGTGCGAAAGGCAGCCTCGTGTTCATTGTAGGTGGGGCGGGTAATGCCGACGGTGGCGGTTGGGGCCAGCCGGGGCAGTTGTGCAATCAGGGCCGAAACACCTGAGGCGGCTAGAATACCGGCCTCGATAGGGACCTGCCAAAAATCGCGTGCGGCATCCAGCAGCGCGGTTTGCGCGGCTTTGTCAGGCAGATCATTCCAGAAATGCTGCGGGATTTCGGGAACAGGATATGGGACCGGGTTGATGCCGGTGGAGAGATCAAGCCAATCGGCCCGCTGCCCGCCAAATTGCGTTACAGCGGCATCTAGCCCACCACCGTGGTCACGGGAAGCTTGGTTCATTCGGAGCTGTCCGTTTGGGGCAGGGTCGGGATGCGCGAAACAAAATGGCCTTTGATGGCTTTGGGCCACTGACGGTAGGGGACTTGCCCTTTTTCGCTGTCGGCGTGCAAGGACGCGTATTCCACAATGCCTGCGGCTTGCTGCGCATCCGGTTCAAAGCTCCCCATGACATAGGTCAGTTTGTCATGGGATTGGATTGCGATGTTACAGCCGTGGTTGCAACCCATCAGGCAGGAATGGCGGCGGGTGATAACATTCTCTACTTCAGTTGCTGCCGTTTCGATCAGGGCTGCCAATAATTCGCCGTCGGATTGCGCTTGTTTTTCCGCATCCCAGCCCTCGAGTTTGCAGGTGTCGCATATGGTGATGGTGGTAGTCATTCAGGGCTCCCGGAGCGTCGTCAGGTTGATTGGTGCCGCCAAAGAAATGCAAGTACGCAGCGCCAGATGGTCGAGTTGCGGTTTCGAAATCAATCTGTTTCAGATTAAAGGCAAAACCTATTGAGCATATTTTTGCTTGTTTCATCATCATTCAAAGAAAAACTCAATTGCTAACCAGATCAAAATGCAAAATTAGGGAATTGTTAATTGGATTTTTCGAAGTCATAATAATTATTGAACGGAGTAAGTCCGCAAATTCAACAATAATTAAAATGCGGATGACAGGGTGAACGGTTTTGGGATGACCGAATTTCGCTTTGAACTGCTTGTACACGTTCAAAGCAGCATGATTTGAGGGTAGTAATGCTAACTTTGGTTGTTGAAGCTAACGAGGAACTGGGACAACTTTGGTGCAACCATCTGGAGCGTCAAGGCGGTAAGCCCGTGCTGGTGACCAGCGAAAATGCTGCCATTGAGGCTTTGCGGTTCGGGGCCTTTGATGTGCTGATTCTTGATTTGATGATGCCCGGTGCCAGCGCTCTGGCGATCTGTGATCTGGCGACCTATCGCTGCCCCGATATTGCGATAATTGTAGTTACTTCAAGCAGCTTTTTCTCGGATGGGTCAATTTTTGAGCTGATCCCCAATGCGCGCGGGTTCTTGCACGCGCCGGTTTTACCCGATGATCTGGCTGCGCTGGTGGAACACTACGGTCGTGGAAAACCACCGAAAAGTGCTTAAGGCCTGATTACTCGTCGTCAGGCGGCGGGGCGGTCGGTGTGCGTGCACCAATGCGGCGCATACGGCCCAGTTCGCGCCGTGCTTCAAGCGTTTGGGCTTCGTAGCGGCTTAGGTAGGTATCGGTGCCAAGCCAGCGTTCCAGTAATTTGGGCCCGTTCTTTTCGCGAAATTTCTCGTCTTCGGCAGCCAGAACACCCCGAATGTTTGCGCTTGTGCCAAAACGTGTTGCAGCAGCCAGCAATGCGCCCTCGCCACTGTGTATCTTATCGCTTTCAAGGCGATCAGGGCGACCACCCATGGCGGCAACTGCGTCGTGCTCGGGTTTTGGATCGACCAGATTGGGGCCGCCAACATCGGGTTCGGGCAGGCTTGCCAGATCTTCAGGCAGTTCCAGCGGCTTGGTTGGTAGAATCGCGAATTCATCCGGACCAGCGTCATTGCTGCTTTTGGAAAACAGCTTGCCAAGGCCGCTTTCGGAATTGCCACATCCCGACAAGAATGTTGCAGCAACACATGCCAGAGTCAGATTTATCAGTGTGATTTTCATCCCAGCCCATGCCCTATTCAGCCCACCTTGGGCTGGTTTAACCTAGTTTTATTCCGGCGTCACGCCCTTTGCTGCAAGCGATCGGAAAACAGCACCAAACCGAAGGCCCCGATAAAGATCGCGATGTCGGCAACATTGAAAGAATAGGGGTTTCGCAAGCCACAACAGGACATGTTGAAAAAATCCGCAACCGCTCCGTAAACGATGCGATCCACAGTATTGCCCAACGCCCCACCGATGATGCAGCCCACCAGAAAAGCGCCGAACCAGCCGGTAAACCGGCGCCCCCACCACAGCACGCCGATTGTAACCATCAGGGCGATCGCGATCAGGATCCAGCGCAGAAAGTCAGTGCCCGCGTCGGAAAACAATCCAAAGTTCACCCCTTCGTTCCACGCCATGCGCAGGTTCAGGTAGGGCGGGAAAACGTTGATCGCCTGACGCATTTTGAGGTCGAGGTATTCGACCACAATCCACTTGGACGCCTGATCCAACACAAAGATCAGTATTGAAAGTGTCAGTATACGTTTCATTTTCCCTGCCCGTTTTTCCCCTTAATGGCGGAAATGGCGCATCCCTGTAAAGACCATTGCCAGGCCCGCCTCGTCCGCAGCGGCTATTACCTCGTTGTCGCGCATGGAACCGCCCGGCTGAATGATCGCCGTTGCCCCGGCCTCTGCGGCGGTAATCAAACCATCGGCAAAGGGAAAGAAAGCATCGGAAGCCACGACTGATCCATGGGTTAGTGGCTCGGCCAGCCCCAGTGCATCTGCCATATCCTGTGACTTTCGTGCAGCGATACGGGTGCTGTCCACGCGGCTCATTTGGCCCGCACCTACACCCACGGTTGCTCCGTCTTTGACGTAGATAATGGCATTGGATTTGACGTGTTTGGCGATTTTCCATGCCAACAACAAGTCGGCGAGTTCCTGTTCGGAGGGTGCGCGTTTGGTCACAACCTTCAAGTCATCAGCGGCAATCGAACCGTTGTCACGATCTTGGATCAAGTAGCCTCCGGAAATCTGCTTCCACACCCGTCCGGCGGTTTTTACATCCGGCAGCCCGCCGGTCGTCAGCAGGCGCAGGTTCTTTTTGGTGGCAAAGATTTTTCGGGCGTCATCACTCACGTTAGGGGCGATCACCACTTCGGTGAAGATCTTCACAATCTGTTCAGCTGTCGCAGCGTCCAGTGTCTGGTTGAGGGCAATGATGCCGCCAAATGCAGAGGTCCGATCGCAGTCAAAGGCGGATTGGTAGGCCTGAGCCAATGTCGCCCCACGGGCCACGCCGCAGGGGTTGGCATGTTTGATGATAGCGCAAGCCGGGCCGTCGGCGGGATCGAATTCCGCGACCAGTTCAAAGGCGGCGTCTGTGTCGTTGAAATTGTTGTATGACAGCTCCTTGCCCTGCAATTGCGTGGCAGAGGATACGCCGGGGCGGCTGCTACCATCGCCGTAAAAACTGGCGGTTTGATGGGGGTTTTCGCCATACCGCAAATTTTGTTTCAAGGTTCCAGCTATTGCGCGGCGGTGTGGGGTTTGAACGCCAATGGCATCCGCCATCCATGTGCTGACAGCAGCGTCATAGGCTGCGGTGCGAGCATATGCCTTTTGCGCCAGCTTTTTGCGAAATTTCGGGCAGGTGCGGCCCTGATGTTGATCCATGTCACCCAGCAGTTTCTCGTAGTCCTCAACGTCAACAACAGTGGTCACAAAGGCGTGGTTCTTGGCTGCCGCGCGGATCATCGCTGGGCCGCCAATGTCTATGTTCTCAATACATTCGTCCCAATCGCCCCCTTTGGCGACAGTTTCCTCGAACGGGTAAAGGTTCACAACCAGCAGATCAATCGCACCAATTCCGTGTTCTTGCATAGCCTCAACATGAGCGTCGTTATCGCGCAGGGCCAGCAGCCCGCCGTGTACCATCGGGTGTAGGGTCTTGACCCGCCCGTCCATCATTTCTGGAAAATTGGTGATCTCGGAAACGTCTCTCACCGGAAGGCCTGCATCGCGGATAGCCTTGGCTGTACCGCCCGTGGACAGTAGTTCTACATTGCGCATCAATAGTGCGGCGGCGAGATCTAGCAGGCCAGTTTTGTCAGATACAGAAATCAGCGCGCGTTGGATAGTAACGTGGTCTTGTGGCATGGGATACTTTAGTCCTTGCATGTCTTGCAACGCGCCGGTGTGCCCCGATTTCGGGGGGCAACGGATCAGGCCGATCGCGTCAGGGTCCAGGTAACGCGGCCCTCATAGTTCAATGCGCGGGAAGTTACCACTATCTGTTTTGTGGAACGTGGTCGCAGTCGGCCACGTTCCATATAAGTAGAGCGGCGCAATTTGAGATCACCTCCGGTCGCGCGGAAAACCCAGACTTGCTCATTTGGCAAGTTGAGGGAAATTGCTGTGCCGTTCAAATCCAGTTTGGCAGTGACGTTGGGGTGGATGTGGAAATGGATGCAAAAAGGAATCGCCTTGCGGGTCTCGCCTTTGGCAACTTGCAGAAAGCGGGCGCGATCATGGGAGGTTTCGGCCTTCAACTCGTCCAGACCATGGATTTCGCTGCCGTTTTTGACAATAGATAGTTGTCGGAAATGGGTGAGGCCATGGGATTTGCAATAGCCGTCATGAGTTGCACGCACAGCGCGTCCAGTTCGGTTTTGGTCGGTCAACACCGTAACCAGTTTTGGCCCCGTTACGATGTGACGCCCAAAGGTTTTGCCGATCAGGCCTTCTGCATCAAATGTCGCCAGCGATTCGCCATCCACGCACAGGGTATTATGGGCTGAAGTGGCGCGGGTTTCTTCGCGCACCTTGTCAGAAAATCCATAGGACCGGCCTCGATTTACCAACACAGGAAACTGGCCAGAGGACATCTCGAATGCCAGAGTGCAGGCGTGGGCGTTTTCAGAAGATTTGACGGGGGGGAGTATCGCTGTGTCCATCACCAGCCGGGTTGTGCCGCAGACCAGACGGGTGTAGCCCATCGCCCCGTCAATGGTGGCAGGGGTGCGAATACCCGCGTCTGCAAGTGCCTGGTCCAGCCTGTCTGCCTGACCGGAGCCACCGCCATGAAACCGCACCAAACCACCATCGCCCAATCGCAAGGCACGCAGGGTCGGGGCCATGCGTTCAATGGCCTTCAATATTTCTGGCTCAGCCGTAATTTCGGCAACTCCTGCCGCTTGAGAAACCCAGCTCAGTAGGGTGAAAACCTCCATCAAAGCCTCGGGGTTGCGGCTGGCGATGCCACCGTCTTTGCCAATTTCCCTTTTACATTCAAGGGATAAAGCATGCAAGGCAGGGCGCAGCAGGTGAGCTTTGCCTTCAAGTGCCAGCCCGCAGTAAACCAGCCCCGTCAAAGCCTCAAAACGGGGCAGGCCAGAGCGCATGGTTTTCCAGCGTTTAGAGAGGTAATACGCCTGTTGTCCGAGGCTTTTGAAATAGGCTTTGGAGCGTTCGGGGGATTGCTGGTTCAGCAGCATGATGGCGTGGTTGATCCAGCGCACCACACGGCGTCCGGTCACATCCGCGCGCCAACCCGGCCCACTGCGGGTGCCGTGTTTGCCGATCCATTCGAACAACCAGTCCTGCCCTTTGGCACGTGCCGCCGGATCGTCACTGGCGGCCAGATCGTCAAGCCAGGCGAACCCGTGCAAATCCTCGACAAATTCAGCATCCTTTTGTGGCAAATTCCACAGGGATTTTTCAAGGGCAACAACCACATCACCGGCGATCAGGAAATTGCCAGCGGCCATCTGGAGGCCGCGCGCCGCGTTGCCATATGAACGGGGTTCAGGCTGGGATACAAAGGCGGTTGCAGGCTTGGCCAGACGCGCGGTCTGTAGGGCAAACTGGTCAGCAATACGCCGCGAGGCCCGATGCAGGCGCGTTGAGAATGCGTATAAAGTCCAAGTGAGTTTCTGCATGATCCAAATTTGCTGGCATGGGGCGGAATATGGCGCGATCATACGCGCCACAATGGGGGCTGTCATTAGCCTTCGTCGCGACCAAGCGTGTTAGCGGGGAGGCCTTGTTGCTATGTTTGGCGTTCCAGCAATGCCATGTAAAACCCGTCCATACCGCCACGCTTGGGCCAATAGTCTGGACGCAGTCGCAAGGAACCGGGTAAGTCTTGCCACTCTACCTCGCAGCCAAAATCAGCTGGATCGAAGGGCACGGTCTTCACGTCCGGCATTTCCTCGAGCAGTTGGGCGATCTGGCGTTCGCCTTCGGCGGGGATCAGCGAACAGGTGGCGTAAACCAGCCGCCCACCCGGTTTCAGCCAGCCCATGGCGCGCTGTAGTAGCTTTTGTTGCAGCTTGAGAAGCGGACGCAGATCAATTTCCGGGCGTACGTGTGGCAGATCGGGATGGCGGCGGATGGTGCCAGTGGCGGAACAAGGCGCATCCAGCAAAATGGCGTCGAACTTGCCTTCAGGTTGCCATTCCAGCGCGTCCGCCACGATGACCCATGCGCCCATTTGGGTGCGATCCAGGTTTTCGCGCAGGCGGTCCATGCGTTCGTTAGAAATATCGAGCGCCTCGACCTCAGCACCGGCGGCCAGCAATTGCAGGGTCTTTCCGCCCGGCGCTGCGCAAATGTCGAGCGCCCGCTTTTTGTTGACATTCCCCAATAAACGCGCGGGCAGGGCGGCGGCGGCATCTTGCACCCACCATGCGCCGTCATCAAAACCTGGCAGTTTGGAAATCTGACCGGCCCGTTGCAGGCGCAAACTGCCGGTGGGCAGGACTTCGGCGTTCAGTTCAGCGGCCCATTTTTCGGTCTCTTCTGGATTGCGCAGGGTGAAATCAACGGGTGGGCGTTTCAGGTGGGCGGCCTCGATCGCCTTGGTCACAGTTTCGCCGAAACTTTTGGCAACCGCGCCACGAATGGCTTTGGGTAGACGTTTGTTGGGTTGGGCAGCCAGCAGTTTTGGCCCGTCGGCCTCTAGCCGTCGTCCTACGGCATTGGCCATGCCGGTCAAGTGCTCGGTTTTCTGGCTCGAACGCAGCACTTGTACGGCGGCATTCACGGCGGCATGGGCAGGAATGTCTTCGAGTAGAATTTCAGCCGCACAAACCCGCAAAGCATTGCGCGCCTTGAGTGGCGGGGGTTTCTTGAAGAATGTATCCAGCACCGCATCAAGCTGGGTGACATGGCGCAACACCAATGACGCCAGCGATTGCGCGCGCGCGCGATCAGCGGGAGAAAGCTTGCTCAGGGGGCCCTCTACAAGGGCGATGGCTTCGGATAACATGCGCCGCTCCATCACCACCAATTGCAGCAAAGATACCGCGCCGCGCCGCGCCGCTATGCCTGTTTTCTGTGTTTCTGTCATGGAATCCGCCTGTCTGTTGCAGCGTAATTGCACCAATTGGCGGGATTTTACCACAGGGGAAGCATTGCAATTGAGTCGATTTAACCGCTAAACAGCTCAGTATGATAGACGATGCAAAGAAAATCCGTTTGGCCGAGGCCGCAAAGAGGGCGCTGGCCGAGGCAAAAGAACGCCGCGTGAAGGCAAAGCAGCCAACCCTGCCTACTGAGTTGGGCGGGCGGGACGGCCCGGAACCAACCCGATTCGGTGATTGGGAGAAGAAGGGTATTACCTCGGATTTTTAGAAAGTTTTAGCGATCTATCAGCTCGAAATTCACGATGTCGAAAGGGCTGATGGCTAGGGTTCCGGCAAGTTTGTAAGAGTCTGCCATGAATTTCTGAAAATGCCTTGCTGTTGTGTTGGCCTTTGTTTTTGCGACCCAGCCGCTTGTGGTTTACTTGGGAATGTGCGTCCGGCACTACCGACAATGCGGCAGTGTCGGAATGATTATAACCCCAGAACGTCCAGCATATCATATTCGCCAGGCAACTTATCTTGGCCCCACAGGGCCGCCTTGAGGGCGCCGCGCGCATAGATATTTCGGTCGCTCGCCAAATGCCGCAGGACGATACGTTCGCCATCACCGGCAAAGATGACGTCATGCTCGCCTATAACATCACCGCCGCGTACAGCGTGAAAACCGATTGCGCCGCGTGCGCGTGCACCAGTTAGGCCATCGCGCGCCCGGTCTGCGACGTCGTCCAGCGCCACTTTGCGGCCCTCGGCCGCGGCTTCGCCCAGCATCAGCGCAGTACCTGAGGGCGCATCCACCTTGTGGCGGTGGTGGGACTCGACGATTTCGATGTCGAAATCTTCATCCAGAGCGGCAGCAACCTTGCGGGTCAGTTGCACCAGCAGATTGACGCCAAGGCTCATATTGCCAGCGCGCACAATAACCGCATGGCGGGCGGCTGCGGTAATTTTGGCCAGTTGCTTGTCATCAAATCCGGTGGTGCCAATCACATGCACCGCCCGCGCCTGTGCCGCAAGTGCCGCATGTTCCACGCTTGCCGCCGGTGCACTGAAATCTATGATCGCCTGAGCATGGGCGAAGATCTCTAGCGGATCATCGGAAACCAAGGTGCCAATTGCCGCACCCTCCATACAGGTGCCGATGTCCTGCCCGATCCACGGGTGCCCGGTGCGATCCGTGACGCCTGCCAGTGTCACCTTTTCATTCGCCAGTACTGCCTTGATCAGCATTTGGCCCATGCGCCCTGAGGCACCGACGATTGCAATTGCTGGGAGTTCAGACATGGTGTTTCCTTTGCTTTTCATCCCCATTCCAATAGCCTGACCGTGCGGGAATGGCAAAGGCTGGTTGATGCGCTGTTACTTGTGCCATAAAGGGGCGTTGAAAGGGTTTATCATGGCCAAACGAAATACTCAGAGCTCCAAAGGACCGAGCCAGCGCCAGCTGCGTGTCGGGGAATTGATCCGGCGCGCCATTTCCGAGGTGCTGTTGCGGGGCGATATTCATGATCCGGAACTGGCCCATGTGTCGGTGACGGTGGGCGAGGTGCAGGCAACGCCGGATTTGCGCATGGCGCATGTCTATGTACTGCCTCTTGGCGGCCAGAACGCGGATGCAGTGATAGAGGCATTGAATCGCAACAAATCGGAGATCAGGCGCTCGGTTAATAAATCATTATCGCTGAAGTACTCCCCTGAATTGCGGTTCGTCTATGACAAAACCTTTGATCAGATGGATGAAACCCGCCGCCTTTTGGCACAAGCATCCGTGCAACAGGATATTACCTCGGACGATGAAACGGATTGAAAGGCATTCGGATGAACTCTTCGGATATCCAAGCCCTGAAAAACACGTCGATTCGCCGGATTAAGAACCTTGGTCCGCACCTGATGACAACAAATAACTATCCGCTGCTTTATCAGCCGATCACCAAATGTGGCAGCACGTTCTTGCGCAATATCCTGTGGTATCTAGATAATAAAGAGCCTTTACCCCCCGGTTTTGATCGGGAGAGCCAGCCTTGGGCTGCGGGGTGGAAACCCTCGGATATACTGAACAACAAACACAAATTTACGGTTGTCCGCCACCCTGTTCAGCGTTTTATGTCCCTGTATTTTGACAAGATACTTGGCAAAACTGAAGGTGTGCCGATCCGTTTGTCCCGCGCATTCTTGCGCAATTCGGATATTGATCAGGATGCGGGGGAGGATTTGGAAGTGCACCGGCGCAACTGTGGCAATGCGCTTGAATTCATTGCGAACCAGTTTGCGACCCAACCCCATTCAAAAATAAACTGGCACTGGAAACCACAAATGGTGAGGATGAGTCACTTGCGGGATTTTGGTTTTTCGACAGTGCATCTTGAGGGGTTGGATTGGCAGCTGCCGCAGGTGATCGGGGGGCTGGTGCCCAATATTGACAAAGCGTTGAAAGCGGTGAAAACGGCGAACAGATCGGTCAAACCGGTGAAGGCCGAGGATATACTGACCAAAGAATTACGGCTGAAAATTCGCGAGATTTACCAAACAGATTACCTGATTTGGAAAGAAGTCCGCAATTTTTGGCAGGATAAACAAGGGTGAATGCAGATGGCACGGGGTAAAAACAAGCGGCGGGTTGATGGCTGGCTGGTGGTGGATAAGCCGACGGGGATCACCTCGGCAGCTGTCGTTAACAAGGTGAAATGGGCCTTTAATGCCAAGAAAGCCGGCCATGCGGGCACGCTGGACCCAGCGGCTACGGGGGTTTTGGCTATCGCGCTGGGCGAGGCTACGAAAACGGTGCCCTTCATCACCGACGCGCTGAAAGCCTATCGTTTTGTTGTGCGTTTGGGGCAGGCGACCAACACTGATGATACCGAGGGAGAGGTGATTGCGACCAGCGATTTTCGCCCTGATGATGCCGAGATATCGGCAGCACTCGCTGGGTTTCGTGGCGACATCATGCAAGTCCCACCAAAGTTTTCTGCGGTCAAGGTTGACGGTCAGCGTGCCTATAAGCTGGCACGCGAGGGCGCGGATATCGAACTGGCGGCGCGGCCCTTGTGGGTAGAAGAAATTTTCATGGTTTCACGTCCAGATGCGGATCATGTAGAACTGGAAATGACCTGTGGCAAAGGGGGATATGTGCGCTCTATTGCCCGTGATCTGGGGGCGGAATTGGGGTGTTGCGGGCATGTACTTCATTTGCGGCGCATCTGGTCCGGCCCCTTTGAAACCGAGGACGGGGTGTCGCTCGAGTTGATAGATCAATTGGCAAAAATGCCAGAGTTGGACACCCATTTACTGCCGATTGAAACCGGTTTGGCGGAGTTGCAGGAGCTGACCTGCCGCCCCGAGGCGGTGGCGCGGCTGCGCAATGGCAACCCAGGAATGGTTGTGGCCTCGGATCTGGAATACGGCGAGGAGGCGTGGGTTTCGTGCAATGGCGAGCCGATCGCCATTGGGATTTACCGATCGGGAGAATTGCACCCGACCCGGGTTTTTGTGGCGGCTGATGCATGATAGAACGCGAGTTTATCAAAGGCGATGCTGCCTCAGTTGCCGTGTACTCAGAGTGTGAGAACTACCGTTATGAATTAACCCGTGTTTGGGATGTAGCCGGGCGCAAGGCGGTTTTCGTGATGCTAAACCCTTCAACTGCCACGGAAATCCAGAATGACCCGACAGTAGAACGTTGTGAACGGCGCGCCCGCGCACTGGGGTTTGGGGGATTTCGGGTGTGCAATATCTTTGCCTATCGAGCCACTGATCCGCGTGATATGCGCGCCCAAGATGATCCGGTTGGTGGAGCGAATGATGCCGCGATATTGCAGGCTTGCGCTTGGGCTGATCAGATCGTCTGCGCTTGGGGCACTCACGGTGAACACCTAAAGCGCGGACCACAAGTAGAGAAGATGTTGCGCGCGCAGCCCAAGCCTTTGTTCCATTTAGGCCTGTCTAAGATGGGCCACCCTAAACACCCGCTATATATCGCCTATGCGGTACAGCCGGAACGCTGGGAAGTAATTAAATGATCGGGTTAGTACCCTGTCGCTGCCAATAATTCAGGTTCACAAAGGCGTTTGTTACTGTTGAAACCGGGCTGCAACGGGCTACTGTCTGACTAAATCTTGCATAGGGAATCGTATGTTTTTCAGAGCACTAACAACCGCATTTTTGACGATGATCGCGACCAGTCTGTCGGCGGAAACTGGCAAGGTCAGTAGTTTTGATCTTGATAACGGCCTGCAACTGGTGGTGATCGAGGATCACCGTGCGCCAATTGCGACCAATATGGTATGGTATCGCGTGGGGGCTGCGGATGAGGCCGCGGGCAAAAGCGGCATCGCGCATTTTTTGGAACACTTGATGTTCAAGGGAACCAAGACCCTGAAACCGGGTGATTTTTCGGATATTGTCTCACAGAATGGCGGCGTTGATAACGCGTTTACCTCGTATGATTATACCGGATACTTCCAGCGGGTTGCGGTGGATCGCCTGCCACTGATGATGCAGCTAGAGGCAGACCGGATGCGTAATCTAGTGCTGACTGAAGCGGAGGTTTTACCGGAACGCAATGTGATTTTGGAGGAGCGAAATTCGCGGGTCGAGAATGATCCGGGCAGCCTGTTTTCCGAATTGCGCCGCGCCGCGATGTATATGAACCACCCCTATCGAACGCCGGTAATCGGTTGGAAACACGAGATCGAGAAACTGTCTTTGCAAGACGCGCTCGATTTTTACAAAACGTATTATGCGCCCAACAACGCCATTTTGGTAATTGCCGGGGATGTAGAGCCGGAGAAGGTTTTAGTCTTGGCCCAGACGCATTTTGGGGCGTTGAAGCCATCGGATAACATTCCGCCACGGGTACGCCCGCAAGAACCGCCGCATCTGGCACCGGTTCGGTTGGAATTCTCTGACCCGCGCGTTCGGCAACCCTCTTTTGTGCGTAACTATTTGTCTGTAAATCGAAAAACAGGTGACCAGAAAGAGGCGGCTGCCTTGGTACTGCTTGCTGAATTGCTAGGGGGATCTGGCATTTCGTCTGTTATGGGGCGTGAACTGCAGTTGGAACGCAAAATTGCGACCTACGCAACCGCTTGGTATAGCAGCCTGTCGCTGGACCCTGATACATTCGGCGTTTTTGCAATGCCAACACCGGGTGTGAGTCTGCGTGAGTTGGAAGATGCGGTTGACGAGGTTTTGGCAGGTTTTTTGCGGGACGGCTTGGATGAGGATCATTTGCGACGTTTGAAAACACAGGTGGCGGCAGAACGGATTTATGCACAAGACAATCTGGACACGGTGGCGCGTCGTTACGGTGAGGCGCTCACATCCGGTTTGACGATTGCAGATGTACAGGCATGGCCGGACGTGTTGCAGGCGGTTACAGCCGAGGAAATCATGACCGCAGCAAAGTCAGTTTTGAACATTGATCATTCTGTCACCGGCTGGAAAATGCCCCAAAAACCAGAGGTATCCCAATGAACCGGTTGTTAATTGCAGTTTTTGCACTGTTCCTGATCGCGATGCCTGCAACGGCGCAAATCAAGATCCAGGAGGTCATCTCGCCAGGAGGTATCAAGGCTTGGCTGGTTGAAGAGCACACAATCCCTTTTATAGCGCTCAAAGTCGGGTTTCGCGGAGGCACATCACTTGATAGCGCCGAAAAACAGGGGGCAACCAACCTGATGGTGGGTTTGCTAGAGGAAGGCACTGGGGATATGGATGCCGCTGCTTTTCTAAAGGCAACCGAAGAACTGGCAGCTAATTTTTCTTATAGCGCGCGACGGGATTCGGTGATGATTTCGGCGCGGGTGCTGACCTCGAATGCTTCAGAGGCGCTGGATTTGTTGAAACTGGCGATTACCAAGCCTGCTTTTAATCAGGTGGCGTTTGATCGGGTGCAGGGGCAGGTGATTTCTGGGCTGGAGTCAGAGAAATCCGACCCCGACGCGATCGCAGGCAAACGGATGAATCAGATTTCCTACGGCGAACATGCTTATAGTCGCCCAAGGGAGGGTTCGGTTAAAACGGTGAATATGCTGACACCGGCGGATATGCTGGCCGCTCACCGCGCCGGTTTGTCTCTTGATCATATGGTAGTTGGGGTTGTGGGCGATGTGACGGCGGCACAGCTTGGCCCGATGCTGGACCGTCTGTTGGGTGATCTGCCAAAAACCGGCGCTGACCTGCCTGAAAATGTGGATTTTGCCGCGACCGGCAAAACCACAGTTATCGACTTTGACACGCCGCAATCGGTGGCGCTGTGGTCGCACAAAGGGCTGGATCGGCATCACCCGGATTTTTTAGCAGCCTATGTGATGAACCATATTCTGGGGGGAGGTGGATTTGGATCGCGGTTGACGGATGAGGTCCGCGAAAAGCGCGGGCTGACATATGGGGTTTATTCCTATCTGGCGGCGCTGGATCATTCAAATTTTGTAGGCGGGTCTGTGGCCTCGGGGAACGATAAAATTGCCGAAGCGATTGCTGTAATCCGCACAGAATGGGCGCGGGCGGCGAAGGGGGATTTTACCGCTCAAGAACTGGATGATGCGAAGAAATACCTGACCGGATCCTATCCGCTGCGCTTTGGCAGCAACGCGCAGATTGCCGGTGCTTTGGTGTCGTTGCAGTTGGATTTCCTGCCGATTGACTATGTGAATACGCGGAATGGCAAGGTGGATGCGTTGACGCTGGATCACATCAACCGGGTGGCGCAGGAGTTGCTGAGGCCGGATCAGTTGCAGTTTGTGGTAGTGGGAAAACCTGTAGGGCTGCAAGCCTCGCAATAGCGCAGCATCAGGTGGCACTACGTTTTCAGGGCACAGGTTTTGCAGATTGAAGGGCGGATACTTTAGGGTTAACGGCTGCGGATGCCCATGGCCGAATCGCGCTTGTTCATGCTATTTGTGGTGGCATGAACGCAAGTGACCCCAATATACGCCCCGTACGCGCGCAAATCCGGCAACTGGATGATGCTGCCGCCAACCGTATTGCGGCGGGGGAAGTGGTGGAGCGGCCCGCGAGCGCGATCAAGGAATTGGTCGAAAACGCGATTGATGCGGCGGCAAAGCGGATTGAAATTTCCTACGGCGATGGTGGTAAAACCATGCTGCGGGTTTGCGATGACGGCTATGGCATTGCGGCGGATCAGCTGGAACTGGCCTTGTCACGTCATGCTACGTCGAAAATCGACGGCTCGGATCTGATGAATATTCACACCTTTGGTTTTCGCGGCGAGGCGTTGCCCTCGCTTGGGGCGGTCGGCCGGTTGACCATCACGTCGCGTGCCGAGGGTTCCGACGGGGCGGCGATGATCTCGGTGAACGGTGGGCGGCAAGAACCCGTGCGGCCTGCGGCGCTGTCAAAGGGAACGGTTGTCGAGCTGCGCGACCTGTTTCATGCAACCCCTGCGCGGCTGAAGTTTTTGCGAACCGACCGGGCTGAGGCGCAGGCAATTATTGGCGTGGTCAAGCGGTTGGCGATGGCGGAGCCGAGTATCGGGTTTACCCTGCGCGATGTGTCCGGCGGTGGCGAGGGCCGGATCGTGTTTCGCGTTGATCCGCAAAGCGGCGATTTGTTTGATGCACTACATGGCCGTTTGGCGAAAATTCTGGGTGCGGATTTCGCCGCCAATGCGTTGCAGATCGATGCAGAGCGTGACGGGATCAGCATCACTGGATACGCGTCTCTGCCAACCTATTCGCGCGGCTCTGCCGTGGCGCAATACATGTTTGTGAACGGGCGTCCGGTTAAGGATAAACTGTTTTACGGAGCCATTCGGGGTGCTTATTCGGATTTTCTGCATCGCGACCGACACCCGGCGCTGGCGCTGTTTCTCGAATGCGAACCGGCGTTGGTGGATGTGAATGTGCATCCGGCGAAATCCGAGGTCCGTTTTCGTGATCCGGGGCAGGCACGCGGGCTGATTGTATCGGCGTTGCGTCATGCGCTGGCGGGGGCGGGGCACCGTGCATCGACCACGGTGTCGGATGCGACGCTCGGCGCATTTCGAACTGAAAACCGCCCGGTTGCGCCGGTTTATCAGATGGAACAGCGCCCGTCGGGCATGGCGCTTTCGCGTGCTTTTGCCGCGCAACAACCCGCGTTTGAGGAAGCGACCACAGCCTTTTCCGGGCGTGTGGAACAAGCCTTGCACGAACCAGTTGCAGATCAGCCATTGGGCGCGGCTCGGGCGCAAATACATGAGAACTATATTATCGCGCAAACGCCGGACGGGATGATTATTGTTGATCAACACGCAGCACATGAGCGGTTGGTTTACGAGAAGTTAAAACGACAGATGGCGGATAACGGCGTTGCTTCACAAGCATTGTTGATCCCCGAAATTGTGGAACTGTCGCCAGAGCGACATGCCCAATTACTGGGGGTTGCGGCCGATTTGGCAGGTTTTGGCCTGATGATTGAGGATTTCGGCGGCACTGCGATTGCGATGCGAGAAACGCCAGCAATTTTGGGGCAAGTAAACGCGGCCGCAATGGTGCGGGATATTTGCGATGAACTGGCCGATCTGGATCAGACCCAAACCATCAAAGACCGGATCGAGGCGATCCTCAGTCGCGTTGCCTGCCATGGTTCCATTCGATCTGGTCGGATTATGCGTGCCGAAGAAATGAACGCCCTGTTGCGGGAAATGGAGGCAACGCCTCATTCAGGCCAATGCAATCACGGGCGGCCCACTTATGTGGAGCTAAAACTCAGTGACATTGAACGTTTGTTTGGCCGCACCTGATGCAGATAGATCTAAACGATCCGTTAACCTTGGTAATTCTGGGCGTTGCAGCCTTTTTAATCCTGTTGTTATTGATGGTGTTCTTTTCGTTGCG
>JAHRVG010000095.1 GCA_019090795.1 Paracoccaceae bacterium
CGGAATCGCCAAAATCACCGAGATTCGAACAGGTGCAGGGCTTTCACCCCTGAACGGCAACAAAACCGCACCGGCGGGCCCGCCTTTTATTTTACTCAAGCGGAAAACACCCCTTCCCTACCAGCACTTGGTGCTGCGTGGGGCGTGGGTGCTTTCTTACCTTTTCCAGCGATGCGATTAGAAATGGTGCCTTCTCCCTAACGAAATATTGCCGCTTAGGGGCTAGGTTTTGTCGCAAAACTGATACCCATCATCGACCAACCCTGCTTGATGGTTTTCCAAAGGCACCGCGGCACCAAAGGGCAATACGGATGATAGAAGAACTGAGCTTCCCAACCGGCCTGCGCCTGCTGTCAGGCTGGCAATCCGGTGATCCCGTGGCCAAAGCCCGCCTGAAAGAGATTTTCGACGCCACAATCAGCGGCGATTGTGATGCCAATTTCGCCATTCCAGCACCCACAAACGCGGTAAATATTGGCGGGTCCGTCAATCTGATGACCCTGACCATCATGCACGATCTGTACGGCATTGAATCTGCTGAATTCTACAAGACAGATGCGGAACGCTATGTGCGCACCACCCTGTTATCGCGCCGCCTGCTGGGGATGAACAAGCTCTATATCAGCTGGCCGGTCTATGCCTTTACCTGCGAGGCAATGGGCCAGTTGATGATGTACCCCGACAAGTTCCCGCCCGGCTCTGATCCTGACGAAGTGTTGATAACCCGCGATAACTGGCGCGAATTCAAAACACCGGATTTCGAAAGTGGCGTGGCGAAAATGATCACCGACGTTGGCGAATGCTACAGTCGTCTGACCGGCATGGAGCCAATCCTGCACCTGTCCGCGCCCTACTCCTTGGCCGCCGATGTTTTCGGGCAGGAACCCCTGTTGGCGACGCTGGTGCATGATCCGGATTTTGCCAATGAGTTGCTGGATCGTCTGGTGGATGTGGTGCTCAAACCGTGGATTGATCATTTTGTCGCCAGATTCCCCAACGCATGGATTGAATTGTCCGACGCCTCTGGTTCACCGTTCTTCATCGGGCCAAAGAATTGCAAGAACATGGCGATCCGATCTATCAAACGTCTGATAGACGAAAACCCATGGGGGCACCGGGTTTATGACGCCAACTTTCGCGGTGATTACGTGACACAGGCGCAGAAGAAAAACCGCAGCTCCCGGCGGCGCGGGGGCGGCAGTGCGGTGCCTGCAATTGATCTGAACCAGATGACCGACCTGAAACACAGCGTGTGCCGCGATTTCATCATCAGGCTGGATGACGACCGCGTGCCCTATACGTTTTACCAAGAGCAGGCGATTCAGCGCAATGTGCCGCTGTTTCTGGGCATCGGAGCCTCGCAGGTGGATCGTAACAGCATTGCCGATCTGGAGATTGCCAAGGCTGAAATTGGCCAGACGGCGGCGGATTATACCGCGGCCATTAAGAATGTGGCCGAGGTAATTTCCCAGAGCGGTTATGACAATCGCAAGCAGCCTTGGCCCGGAACTGTCTACTTCGAGGATGTCAGCGCCCAAGCCCAGTTCGAAATGATCGAGATCATCGTGCAAACTGCACTGGAAAACGGCGCAATCAGCTAGGAATTTGCTGCGCCAAAAGCCCACCAAAACGCACGGGCTCACAGCGTTTTGCCGCCCCTGTCCTGTCGTCTGTTTCCACAAACACCCCACTTAACGTCGCCTCACCGTTGGCAGGGGTAAAACGTTCCTTTTGCATCTGGGTCACGAAACGGCGCATCGGCTCGGCTTTCTCCATACCAATTACGCTATTGTAATCGCCACACATGCCCGCATCCGATTGGAAACCCGTGCCCTTGGACAGGATCATTGTATCTGCCGTGGGCACATGGGTATGGGTGCCCACCACCAAAGAGGCGCGCCCATCTAGCCAATGGCCCATGGCCATCTTCTCGGATGTGGCCTCGCAGTGGAAATCCACCACAACCGCATTGGCCAACCCGCCCCGCGGGGCCAGCTTCAGGGTGCGATCAAGTTCGGAAAATGGGTCATCAAAGGGGCGTTTCATAAACACCTGTCCCAAGGCCTGTGCCACAAAAACTTTGCGCCCCTGCGTGGCAGTGAACATGCGCGAACCTTTGCCCGGCGCGTTGGGGGCAAAATTCAGCGGGCGGATAATCCGCGGCTCCTGCTGAATGAATTGCAACATATCGCGCTGGTCAAAAGCATGATCACCAAGGGTAACGCAGTCGGCCCCGGCCTCAAACAACAGTTTGGCATGATTACCCGACAACCCCATGCCATTGGTTGCATTTTCGCCGTTCACAACGACGAAATCCAAGCGCCAGTCGGCGCGCATCTTGGGCAATCTCTCGGTAATGGCACGACGTCCCGCGCGCCCCATTACATCGCCTAAAAACAAAATTCTCATCCGCGGGGCTTATTTGTCCGCGACGCTTGCGTCAAGCCCGCCGAGCGTAAGCGAGGCACGGCCCAACATATCAATTGAATTTCCAATTCATGCAGATTTGGCGGGAGCGCTACCGTTTCAGTACACCAACCTCGGTCACAATCGCATCCAGCCGATGGTCGTGTTGATCACACGGCACCTTGCGGATTTCTTGCGCACTATAGGCAAAGCCAATCCCGATCACCGGTTTCACCTTTCCAAGCTGCTCAAAACTACGGTCATAAAACCCGCCCCCATAGCCCAGCCGATAACATTTACGATCAAAAGCAAGCAGTGGCGTGATCAGCAGGTCGGGCTGCAAAAACGCGCCCCCGGCAGGAACCGCTGCGCCAAAAGGCCCGTCCACCATCTGGCAATCCGGCGTCCATTCCTGAAATAGCAGTGGTTGTGCAGGCCCCTCAATCACCGGTACGCAGACCCGTTTGCCCTGCCCGTGCAGGATTGTCATTGCCGCAATCGGGCTGACCTCGGTGCGGATCGGCATATAGGCCGAAATAATGCCTGCCTTGGGAAACAACGCCACATGCCCCAGCAAATTGCGATTGGCGGCCTCGTCCAGCCCATGCCCATGCACCGTTTTGCGCACACCATAGGCCACCTTGCGCGCCGTCTCTTTGGTCTGGGAAATATCTGTCATAGCGTTTTGCTAACGCACCCACCCTGAATTGGCCATTGGGAAACGGCCCCTAAAACGGGTAAAGCGGCGGGACCACAAACCGCATTCGCGGCGCTTCCGTGGGAGCGGGGAATTCCCATGAGCCTGCTAAAACAGGTGGGCACCAGATACGATAGACCACGGTCAGTCACAGAGCCAGTTCCCTATAGAAACTTATTGGCCAACGGAATAAGGCTCCAACACATGAAGGGCAGTACCCGCCTGTAGTCAAGCTAGCGCATTCTGGGGATTCGGACAAGGGAGTGATAGTTTTTTCCACGCCTTGACTTTTTGTTCTCGTATTGTTCTAATTCATAAATGGCACACCCTCTGCAACCCGGCCAGTTGATTGCGCGCGGAACTGCGCGCCACTTGCGACAGCATGATTTCTGCTGCCTCGCGGAATTTGTGCCCACACGCGGCTTGCGGGTGGATTTGATCGCGCTGGGGCCAAAGGGGGAAATCTGGGTGGTGGAATGTAAGTCCAGCCGCGCGGATTTTGCGGCAGATTCCAAATGGCAGGGCTATCTAGAATGGTGTGACCGCTTTTTCTGGGCCGTTGCGCCGGATTTTCCGGTTGATCTTTTGCCGGGAAACACTGGCTTGATCATCGCCGACGGCTATGACGCCCAGATCATCCGCGAGGCACCGGAGACCAAGCTGAATGCCGCCCGTCGCAAGAAACTAACGCTAAAATTTGCCCGCAATACGGCAGACAGGCTTGGGGCCTTAACCGACCCCAAGCCCAGCGGAAGTTTATAATGCCTCGAAAAAGGTTCTAGCTTTTTTTCATCGCGCGCGCACCGGCGGCAGCTGCGCGAATTTCCTCGGCGATTTCCTCTGCCTCTTCCGGCTCGAAATCAAGCGGGACCTCGACGCCCTCGGCCTCGATAAACAACCGGACCATACCCTCGGACGTCGGCCCGATTTGCAAGTTCGCCTCAAGTTCTCTTTGTTTGTTAATGCCCATGTTCGCCTCCATCATCAGAATTTCTGCTGTAACGGCACAATGGCACAAATTCAAGCCACAACGCTCTTGCAATCGCACGCGGGGGGGGCTAATTGCAGCCCCAGTGCCGGCGTAGCTCAGTAGGTTAGAGCGCTTGATTGTGGATCAAGAGGCCCCCCGTTCGAGCCGGGGCGCTGGTACCATTTAC